>CAVAFS010000213.1:0-1239 GCA_963587975.1 Bulleidia sp.
TATAAAAATGAACGAAAGTGAGCAGAAGAAATCTTCCGTGAGAAACCAAAGCGGTTCGAATCCTTCTCCGCCCATTACATTAAAAGGACTTCTGAGAGAGGTCCTTTTTTATTGCAGTAAAGCAGAGAAATCTTCGGTAAGAAACCAAAACGGTTCGAATCCTTCTCTGCCCATTAAAAAAGACTTCATTTCAAAATATGAAGTCTTTTTTTTGTATTTAAAAGATGATAAAATAGAACTATTATAGGGATAGGAGCATAGTAATTATGGGAATTATTAAAGGAATTTGTATCAGTGAGAAAAGAGGCACACAGAAACATGAGGTGAATGAGGCAAAATTAGTTGCAGACTGGGGCATTGAGAACGATGCGCATGCCGGTCACTGGCACCGTCAGGTGAGCCTGCTTTCTCTGGAAAAAATAGAGGCTTTCCGTGCCAGAGGCGTGGATGTGGCGTTTGGAGCATTTGGAGAAAATCTGATTGTAGATGGTTATGATTTCCGAAATCTGCCGGTTGGAACGAGATTTCGCTGCAATGATGTGCTGTTGGAGATGACACAGATTGGCAAGGAATGCCACAGCCATTGTGAAATCTACAAAGTAGTCGGTGACTGCATTATGCCGAGAGAGGGCGTATTTGCGAAAGTGTTGGAAGGAGGAACCATCAAAGTCGGAGATGAACTGGTAATGGAGGAATAATACGAGATCAATTGTGCAGGATTAGAGAAGGAACTGCTTTTAAAAGGAAGATACTTTACCTTGATTTTACACAAAATTTATAAAATGCTGATAGCGGCTGAAACGAAAATGCAATAACATAGAAAGTACGCAGGGATTTTGCAGAGCATAAGTGAAGTACAAGAGGATAAAATAAAAGATGAGTAGAATTTCAAATTTAATACGGGGATTATTTGGAAGAAACTCCGTAAATCAGCAGAAAGTGAGCACTACACCGAAGGCCGGAGGCGAAAAAAGAATGCAGCCAGCGCCTGAAAAAATGATTCAGAAGATACCTGTGGAAGAAAAAAAGAAAGAGGTATCAGATATGGAAATGCAGGACACAGAAGTACAGGCAGCTACAGCAGAGACAATAAGGAGTGGGGAGCATATGGTACATTCATGTTATGATAATCGGGAACTTTCATGGTTGAAATTTAATACGAGAGTATTGGAAGAAGCAGAAGATCTGTCCAATCCGTTTTGTGAGCGTCTGTCTTTTGCATCTATTTTCCAGAGCAAT
>CAVAFS010000213.1:1270-3247 GCA_963587975.1 Bulleidia sp.
CTTGTGTCCAAAGACATTCGGGATAATAAGACAAATATGACCTGTCAGGAGCAGTTATTTGCAATTTTTGATCAGGTAAAACTGCTGACCCAGAGAAAAGATGCCGCTTATGCGGATCTCAAAGAAGGTCTGGAATCTTATGGTGTGGAGATCTGTAGTTATTCTGAGTTGGAGAAGCAGGATGTGGAATTTCTGGATGCGTATTTTGAGCATGAGGTACGTCCACTGCTGTCTCCGCAGATTATCGGAAAGAAGCAGCCGTTCCCATTCCTGAAGAGCAAAGATATTTATGCGGTAGTTGTACTTGAGAAGAAAAACAGGGATAAACTCGGAATCGTGCCGTGTAATCTGGACGTTATTCCGCGTCTTGTGCGTATTCCGGGGCATGAGAACCGTTTCATGCTGCGTGAGGAACTGATTCTTCATTATATACCGTTTGTTTTTGATCGCTATAAGATTAAGAGTAAATCACTGATCCGTATTATTCGAAATGCGGATATTGACCCGGATGAGGAAATGTATGATGACGATACGGATTTCCGTCAGGTTATGGAGCAGCTGGTCAGCCGCAGAAGAAAATTATGCCCGATTAAGCTGGAGTACACACGCCTGATGGATGAGTCTGTGCTGGATACGCTGTGCGGTTATCTGGATCTGAAGAAAAAACATATTTTCCATTCTGAGGCACCGCTGGATCTGTCCTTTTTCTCAAGGATTCGAGATCTCCTGAGAAATAAGAAAGAACTGTTTTATGATAAATATGTTCCACAGATTCCGACAGACATTAATATGTCCGAGAGTATTTTAAAACAGGTAGAGGAAAAAGACCGGTTTCTGTTTTTCCCATACGACAGCATGCAGCCGTTTCTTCGTATGCTGAATGAAGCAGCGGAAAATCCGGAGGTCGTTTCCATTAAAATGACGCTGTATCGTGTGGCTAATGACAGTAAGGTTGTTGAGGCGCTGATCAATGCTGCGGAAAATGGAAAAGAAGTCGTGGCACTGGTGGAGCTGCGTGCTCGTTTTGATGAGGAAAATAATATCGAGTGGTCCAGAAGACTGGAAGATGCCGGTTGCCGTATTTTATATGGTCTGGACAAACTGAAAGTACATTCCAAACTGTGTCTGATCACGAAAAAGACAGAGGATCGTATTTCTTATATCACACAGATCGGAACCGGAAATTATAATGAGAAGACTGCAAAATTGTATACAGACTTCTCACTGCTGACCGCACATCAGGGCATTGGTGAGGAAGCGAATGAAGTATTCCAAAAATTGTGCCTTGGTCAGGTCATGAAAGAGACCAAATATCTGATGGTGGCACCGAAGTGCCTGCGCAACAAAATCCTTGAAAAGATGGATGAGCAGATCGCGCTGGCAAAACGCGGAGAGCCGGGATACATCGGTGCAAAGATGAATTCGCTGACGGATAAGCGCATTATTGAAAAACTGATGGAAGCATCCCAGGCCGGAGTGGACATTGAATTGATCGTAAGAGGAAGCTGCTGTCTGATCGCTGGAGTTCCAGGAGCTACTGACCATATCACGGTGCGCAGTATCGTAGGTCGTTATCTGGAGCACTCCAGAATTTATATTTTCGGTAACGATGAAGTGTATATCGCTTCCGCAGACTTTATGACGAGAAATACCACACGCCGTGTGGAGGTTGCAACTCCAATTTACGATGAAGATATCAAAAAACGCGTGCTTCATATTTTCAATGTGATCATGTCTGACAATGTAAAAGCAAGAGTGCAGATGGCGGATGGCCAGTATGTCCATGCGGTACAGAATGGTGAACCGGTGAATGCACAGAAATACTTTGAAACGATGGAAAATCGCTAAAAAACTGCTCCTGTCAAAATGCAAACTGTGTCTTGACAGGAGCTGAAAAGTAAGATAATATAAACAAGTCAATTGCCCAGTTAGCTCAGTTGGTAGAGCAGAGGACTGAAAATCCTCGTGTCTCTGGTT
>CAVAFS010000214.1:0-4091 GCA_963587975.1 Bulleidia sp.
GTGTTTATACTTCCATATATTACTACATAATTCGTTTAGTTGCAATTTTTTCTTTGTATAAATCAAATATACTATTGACAAGTATATGGTCATATGATTTAATATTCATATGAATACTTAATCATATATTCAAAATTTCAAACAGGAGGTTTCCCATATGCATAAATTAAATGACGAAGACGAATTAGAAAACATGCATGACGAGGATCATTGTGACTGCGGATGCGAACATGATCACGAAGAGCATGAACATCACCACCATGAGCATGACGAACACGAACATCACCACCACCATCATGACCACGACGATCATTGTGATTGTGGCTGCTGTGATGACGATGACGACGATGATGATTGCTGTGACGATGACGACTGTGACTGCGGATGTCATGACCACGATCATGAGCACCATCACCACCACCATGACCACGACGATCACTGTGATTGTGGCTGCTGTGATGACGATGACGACGACGATGATGATTGCTGTGACGATGACGACTGCGACTGCGGATGTCATGACCACGATCATGAACACCATCATCACGAACATGAGCATCATGTAGAGCGTGTCCACACTGGAAACAGTAAAATTTATATTCTACAGAACCTTGGCTGTGCGCACTGCGCTGCAAAGATGGAGGATAAGATCAATGATATTCCAGGTGTTACTGCTGCTACAATTACCTATACCACAAAACAGTTACGCCTCTCTGCCGCTGATCCGGACAAATATTTGCCGGAAGTTCAGAAAATCTGTGCTTCTATTGAATCAGAAGTAAAAGTTGTTGCACGTGATGATCTGGAGAAAGCGAAAAAACAGGCTTCTTCCGAAGGTCATTCACATGAAGAGGATAGCGATGATAAAAAAGAACTTGGCTGCATTATTTCCGGAGCGATTCTTTTTGTCATCGGTGTTATTTTAAATCACACCATTGATAATACGCTTGCTACTTTTATCATTTTTGCCATTGCATACATTATTCTCGGTGGAGAAATCCTCGTGAAAGCTGCCAAAAACATCTCACACGGACAGGTATTTGATGAAAACTTCCTGATGGGTGTTGCAACTCTTGCTGCTTTTGCAATCCGTGATTTTCCGGAGGCAGTCGGCGTTATGCTCTTCTACCGTATTGGAGAATTTTTCGAGGATAAAGCCGTTGAGCGCAGCCGTGGTCAGATCATGGATGCTGTAGATATGCGTCCGGAGGTTGTAAACCTTGTATCCGGCAACGACACAACTGTCATTCCTGCTGAAGATGCCAATGTCGGCGATATCCTGCTGATCCGCCCGGGTGACAGAATTCCGTTAGATGGTGTGATCATTGAGGGCGAAAGCCGTCTGGATACTTCACCGATCACCGGTGAGCCGGTTCCGGTTGGTGTATCTGTCGGTGACGAGATCACTTCCGGTTGTGTTAATACTTCCGGTCAGTTAAAAATGCGTGTAGAAAAACCGTTGTCCGAGTCTATGGTTTCCCGTATTCTCGAATCTATGGAAAACGCTGCCGCAAGCAAACCGAAACTTGACCGTTTTATCACAAGATTTGCCAAAGTATACACTCCGTGTGTCGTACTTGCTGCTGTTATCATTGCAATTATTCCATCTATCGTAAGTGGAAACTGGAATTACTGGATTTATACTGCAATTTCTTTCCTTGTAATGAGCTGCCCTTGTGCCCTTGTATTAAGTGTACCGCTGGCCTTCTTCTCCGGTATCGGCGCAGGTTCCAAAAAAGGTATCCTGTTCAAAGGCGGCCTTTCCATGGAATCTTTAAGCAAACTTGGCGCTGTTGTTATGGATAAGACAGGAACCATCACTGAAGGTAACTTCAAATTACAGCAGACTGTTTCCGCAGGTTCTCTCTCCGAAGATGAACTGCTGGCCCTCTGTGCAGGATGCGAACATCATTCCACACATCCAATTGCAGTCAGCATTGTAACCGCTGCCAAGGAAAAAGGACTCAATATCGAAGAACCTGCAAAACTTTCTGAGATTGCAGGACACGGAATTGTTGCAGAAACCAGTCATGGCACTGTTTTATGCGGCAATCACAAATTAATGGATAAATATCAGATTGCAATGCCGGATCTTTCCGATGCATCCTATGGTGCAGAAGTATTTATGGCTATCAACGGTGAATTTGCCGGCTACATGGTAATTTCTGATACCATCAAATCCGATGCCGTTTCTGCCATCGGTCAGTTAAAGAAACTCGGTCTGCATTCCGTTATGCTTACCGGCGACTCTCAGTCTGGTGCCGACGCTGTCGCTGCTGCTACCGGAATTGATGAAGTACATGCAAAACTGTTACCGGAAGGTAAATTAGAAGAACTTGGAAAAATCCGCAGCAAATACGGTTCCGTTATATTTGTCGGTGACGGTATCAATGATGCCCCGGTACTGGCCGGTGCCGATGTCGGTGCAGCCATGGGAAGTGGTGCTGATGCAGCCATCGAAGCCGCTGACGTTGTGTTTATGACTTCTTCCACAGAGGCCATTCCGCAGTCCATCTCCATTTCCAAAGCAACGAACCGGATTGCAATCCAGAATGTTGTATTTGCACTGGTAATCAAGATTGCCGTTATGATCCTCGGACTGACCGGACACGCAAATATGTGGATGGCTGTTTTTGCGGACACAGGTGTAGCTATGATCTGTGTATTAAATTCCATCCGTGCACTGTACATAAAAGTAAAGTAACAAAAGTTACTAAAATTTGACTTACCTTTCATTTTACGTTAAAATAAAGATACTATACAGGAAACTGTGCTGATATCGCACGATCGGATCTTGATATCAGCACGTTTCTTATCTGTACACAAAATATTGGTACAAAAATAATTTCGATTTGGAGGATACAATACCATGGGGATAGCAAATATGGACGATTCCAACTATGATGAAACTTTATATCAGCTCGCTGATTTATTCAAAGTATTTGGAGATCCGACCAGAATACGTATTTTATCAGTTCTTTCCAAACAGGAATTATGTGTACAGGACATTGCTGATGCACTGTCTATGACGCAGAGTGCTATTTCACATCAGCTTCGGATCTTAAAGCAGTCCGCACTGGTTAAATTCCGCCGGGACGGTAAAACCATCTACTACTCTCTCGCCGATGACCATGTGGCAACCATCATGGCTCAGGGTCTGGAACATGTATGTGAATAACATCAAACGATGAAAGGATTATAATTATGAAAGCAAAAGCATTGCAAAGACGTAACTCGTTTCTGCTTGTTCTGGCGGCTTTTATCTGGGGAATCGCATTTGTCGCGCAGCGCGAAGGAGGCAAATACGGACCATATACATTCAATGGCATCCGTTTTTTACTGGGTGCCGCTGTGTTATGTCCAGTTATTTTACTTGTAAATAAAAAAAGCAGTTCTTCCGGGAAAAAAGCTTCCCCGGAACAGAAAAAAGCATTACTGATCGGTGGTATTTCCTGTGGTATTATCCTCGGATTTGCCAGCACCTTACAGCAGCTGGCACTGTTTTATGGCTCTACTGCCGGAAAGGCCGGTTTCTTAACCACCTGCTATATTTTGATCGTACCGATCATCGGATTGTTTTTCGGCAAAAAATGCGGATGGAATATCTGGGTTGGTATCGTGCTGACACTGATCGGGCTCTATCTGCTTTGTATGAAGAGTTCTTTTTCCCTGCAGCTGCCGGATCTGCTCCTGCTGCTTTGTGCACTTGGTTTTTCTTTGCACATTTTATGTGTGGATCATTTTTCACCATTAGTGGATGGCATTAAATTATCCTGTGTACAGTTTCTGGTAGCCGGTATTGTTTCACTGATTCCTGCATTTTTCGTTGACATGCAGCATTCCTTTGCAAATATTCCGTCCATGCTGGCAACATTTGCCGCACCAACCGCACTAATCTCACTGCTTTATGCCGGAATCCTGTCTTCCGGAGCCGGTTATACACTGCAGGTTGTCGGACAGAAAGGCTTAAACCCGACCGTTGCATCTCTACTGATGAGTCTGGAATCTGTATTTTCCGTCCTCGGCGGATGGGTGATCCTGCATGAGACAATGAGTGGCCGTGAATTATTTGGCTGTGTTCTGATCTTTAT
>CAVAFS010000215.1:0-2190 GCA_963587975.1 Bulleidia sp.
GTGTCATGTATGCCGGACCGATCGCAGACCTGGCTGCCGCAGTTATCACCATATGGTTTGTATACCTTCAGTTTAAAGACATGCGGCAGAAAGAAGCTGTCCTGAAACAGTAAAACGGATATTCGTAATACGAAAATTAAAAATTGATTGCAAACGAATGATTACAAATTAACGGATTACAAATTGAAGTACGGAAATATTTGACTTCCGTGAAAAAACATTTTATAATAAATTGATTATGCAGGGCAGAAGGCTTATGTATAAACAGAATTCGAGATAAAGCAGGTGCAGACACATGATAAAAAGTATGACAGGATTTGGCCGCTGTGAACTTTCTACTGAAAAGAGAAAGATCACCGTTGAGTTAAAATCCGTAAACCACAGATACCTCGATATAAATATCCGCATGCCGAAGAAGCTGAATTTCTTTGAGGCTGCCATCCGCAGTCTGCTGAAAGAATATATGCAGCGCGGAAAAGTGGATGTGTTTATCAGCTACGAAGATTTTTCCGAGCAGACAATGGCGGTGAAATACAATGCCGCAATTGCCAGAGAGTATCTTGGATATCTGCAGCAGATGGCAGATGAATTGAACCTGGAGAATGATATCAGAGTCAGCACATTATCCAGATATCCGGAAGTACTGACCATGGAAGAGCAGGCACCGGATGAGGAGGAACTCTGGTCACAGTTAGAACAGGCGATCCGTAATGCTTGTACACAGTTTGCCCAAACCCGTGCTGTGGAAGGAGCGCATCTGAAACAGGATCTGGTAGAGAAGCTGCATCACATGAAATCTAACGTTGATAAAGTAGAGGAACGTGCACCGGAGATCATAAAGGAATATCGCGCAAAACTGGAAGAAAAAGTACAGGAACTGCTTGGTGATACCCAGATTGATGAAGCAAGATTGTCCACAGAGATCATTCTTTTTGCCGATAAAATCTGCACGGATGAAGAGACGGTTCGTCTGAAGAGTCATATCACATCCATGTTAAACGCATTGGAAGGTGATGAGGGAATCGGACGCAAACTTGATTTTATCGCACAGGAAATGAACCGCGAGGCAAATACAATTCTGTCCAAATCAAATGATCTGGAAACCTCAGACATTGCCATTGAGTTAAAGACAGAAATTGAGAAAGTCCGGGAACAGATTCAGAATATCGAATAAAAGGAGTATATATGGCAGGATTGATCAATATCGGTTTTGGAAATGTGGTAAATACAGAGAAGATCGTAACTATCATTAATCCAGACTCCGCACCGGCCAAGCGAATCGTTCAGAAAGCCAAAGAATCCGAACGGATCGTGGATGCCACACAGGGCAGAAGAACAAAAAGCATTATTCTGACCGACAGTGAGCATGTGATATTATCTGCACTTCAGCCGGATACACTGGCTGGCAGATTTCAAAATACACAAGAGCATACAAAAGAAATGCTGTAAAGAGGAGATTGATTGAGTCATGGCAGATTCAGGATTTTTAATTGTAATATCCGGATTTTCGGGTTCCGGAAAAGGAACGATCATGAAAGAACTGATCGCACGTTATCCGGAGGAATACGCATTATCCATCTCGGCCACCACCCGCGGACCGCGTGAGGGAGAGCAGGATGGAAGAGAATATTTCTTCAAGACCAAGGAAGAATTTCTCGCTATGATCGAGCATGGTGAGCTTTTGGAGCATGCACAGTATGTGGAAAATTATTATGGCACACCAAAAGCTTATGTCGAAGAACAGCTTCAGGCAAATAAAAACGTGATCCTTGAGATTGAAATTCAGGGTGCGTTAAAGATCAAAGAGCAGTTCCCACAGACATTGTTGCTGTTTGTCACACCGCCTTCCGCTGAGATTTTAAAAGAACGTCTGACCGGTCGCGGCACAGAAACGGAAGCGGTTATCAATTCCAGACTGGCCAGAGCCATTGAGGAAGCAGACGGCTGTGAGGTATACGATTATCTGGTCATCAACGATGAACTGGATGAAGCAGTAGAGCATGTACACCAGATCATTCGAAGCGAACATCAGCGTATGCAGCATAACCTGAATACCATTGAGACAATAAAAAATGATTTAAAACAGTTTGTGAAAGGAGATTTATAAATGATACATCCATCTTATAATGAATTAATGAAAGTCGTAAATAATAATGCAGAGTACGGTGAGGAGCCGGTTGTAAACAGCCG
>CAVAFS010000216.1:0-7674 GCA_963587975.1 Bulleidia sp.
GACTTCGGAACCGGCTCATATTTCTCGAAGAACATTGAGTAGTTACCACGTCCCTGTGTTTTGGAACGTAAGTCTGTAGAATATCCAAACATTTCAGCAAGCGGTACATAACCTCTAACGATCTTTCCACCGCCAAGGTCATCCATACCTTCGATACGTCCACGACGAGAGTTAATATCACCGATTACGTCACCCATGTACTCTTCCGGCATAGTAACTTCTACTTTCATGATCGGCTCAAGAAGAACCGGGCTTGCTTTCTGCATAGCCTCTTTGAAACACATAGATCCGGCAATATGGAATGCCATCTCAGAGGAATCGACCTCATGATAAGATCCGTCGTAAACTGTAGCTTTAACACCTACAACCGGGAATCCAGCAATGATACCAGCCTTAGCTGCTTCTTCAATACCTTCTCCAACTGCCGGGATGTACTCTTTCGGAATAGCACCACCAACAACTGCGGATTCAAACTTGAATGTCTCTTCTCCGTTTGCATCCATCGGCTCGAATTTAACTTTACAGTGTCCGTACTGACCACGTCCACCAGACTGTTTTGCATATTTGTATTCCTGATCAACAGGTTTTGTAAATGACTCTTTGTAAGCAACCTGAGGTGCACCAACGTTTGCCTCTACTTTGAACTCACGAAGCAGACGGTCAACGATGATTTCCAGATGTAACTCACCCATTCCGGCGATGATTGTCTGGCCTGTCTCAGTGTTTGTATGAGCACGGAATGTAGGATCTTCCTCTGCAAGTTTTGCAAGAGCTTCACCCATCTTGCCCTGTCCAGCTTTTGTTTTCGGCTCGATAGCGAGCTCGATAACTGGCTCTGGGAACTCCATGGACTCTAAGATTACCGGATGCTGCTCGTCACAGATTGTATCACCTGTTGTAGTGATCTTGAATCCAACTGCGGCTGCGATATCACCAGAGTAAACTTTGTCCAGCTCAGTTCTCTTGTTAGCGTGCATCTGAAGGATACGTCCAACACGCTCTTTTTTATCTTTTGTTGCATTCAGTACGTAAGAACCGGAATTCATTGTACCGGAGTATACACGGAAGAATGCAAGTTTTCCAACGAACGGGTCTGTCATGATCTTGAATGCCAGAGCGGAGAACGGCTCATCATCAGATGAATGTCTCTCAATCTCATTACCATCAAGATCCACACCTTTGATAGATGGAATATCTGTCGGTGCCGGCATAAATTCTACGACAGCATCTAACAGTTTCTGTACACCTTTGTTTCTGTAAGCAGTACCACAGCAAACCGGTACAGCTGTACACTCACATGTAGCTTTTCTTAAAACAGCTTTTAACTGCTCGATGGACGGCTCTTCGCCTTCCAGATACATCATTGTCAGATCATCATCTAACTCGCAGATTTTCTCTACTAACTCCTCATGGTAAAGCTCTGCCTCATCCTGCATATCTTCCGGAATCGGCTCAATGCTGATGTCTTCACCTTTCTCATCGTTGTAGATATAAGCCTGCATCTCGAATAAGTCGATGATTCCTTTGAAGTCATCTTCTTTTCCGATTGGAAGCTGTAAGCAGATTGCGTTTTTACCTAAACGCTCACGAATCTGGTCTACTGCTCCGTAGAAGTTTGCACCAAGGATATCCATCTTATTGATGAATGCCATACGTGGTACATTGTATGTGTCTGCCTGACGCCATACATTCTCTGACTGAGGCTCTACACCACCCTTTGCACAGAAGACACCAACGGCGCCATCCAGTACACGAAGGGAACGCTCTACTTCTACTGTAAAGTCAACGTGACCTGGAGTATCGATGATGTTGATACGGTACTCTTTAGCACCCGGTGCAGGTTTATTTTCTTTCTGCGGTGTCCAGTGGCATGTTGTAGCAGCTGAAGTAATTGTGATACCTCTCTCCTGCTCCTGCTCCATCCAGTCCATGGTAGCAGTACCTTCGTGAGTATCACCAATTTTATAGTTAATACCAGTGTAATAAAGGATACGCTCTGTTAATGTAGTTTTACCTGCATCGATATGAGCCATGATACCAATATTTCTGGTTCTCTCAAGCGGATATTCTCTTCCTGCCATGGTGATTTCCTCCTCTTAGAATCTGAAATGGGAGAATGCTTTGTTTGCTTCTGCCATCTTGTGCATGTCTTCTTTACGTTTTACAGATGCGCCTGTATTGTTAGCTGCATCCATAATCTCATTTGCCAGTCTGTCTGCCATTGTTTTCTCTCCTCTTTTTCTGGAGAACATTGTTAACCAACGCAGTCCAAGTGTCTGACGTCTGTCCGGTCTTACTTCGATCGGTACCTGATATGTTGCACCACCGATACGTCTAGCCTTTACTTCAAGTACAGGCATAACGTTGTTCATAGCCTCTTCGAATACTTCGATAGCCGGTCTTCCGGTTTTCTCTGCAACACGATCAAAAGCTCCGTATACAATTTTCTGAGCTACACCTTTCTTACCATCTAACATGATGTTGTTGATAAGTTTTGTAACTACTACGTTATTGTACATAGGATCTGCTAAAACTTCTCTTTTCTGATTATGTCCTTTACGTGGCACGGTACTTCCCTCCTTAATCATGGTCTTGGCTTGCTGTCTTTCACAGCAGTTTCTTAATCGATTAATTCAACGGTACTCACATGTGTCTTTCTAATGTGTTCATGCTGGGAACATCTATCTTTATCTATTATCGTCGATAAAAAGAATTCCAACACTTACAATAGTTCTGTTTGTGATACTATTGGTCTTTTACAGGTCCTATTTGCCTGCTTTCGGTCTCTTAGCGCCGTATTTGGAACGAGCCTGACGTCTGTTTGCTACGCCTGCTGTATCTAGTGTTCCTCTGATGATATGGTATCTTGTACCTGGTAAGTCTTTTACACGACCACCACGGATCAGAACAACGCTATGCTCCTGTAAGTTGTGGCCTTCACCCGGAATGTAGCTTGTTACTTCGATTCCGTTAGAAAGACGAACTCTGGCGATTTTTCTAAGAGCTGAGTTAGGTTTTTTCGGGGTTGCAGTCTTAACTGCTGTACAAACACCTCTCTTCTGCGGAGAAGCTGCATCTGTAGGTTTTTTCTGTAAAGAGTTGTAACCTTTCTGTAATGCAGGTGCTGTAGATTTTTTAGCAGATGTCTGACGACCTTTTCTTACTAACTGGTTAAATGTTGGCATTCTATTCACCTCCTGTATATTTTGTAAAAAGTTCCTTGTGCGCTTTTATGCACACTAAAATAGTATAGTGATTGTCCCCGCTATTGTCAAGCGTATTTTCTGATTTTTCCCGATTTTTCTGTTTTTATACATATACAACACTTTTCTTTTACAAAAGAGTATATTATTGCAAAAATTCACCAATTAACCTGACGTTTTTCAACTATTATACTCATAAAAGGCGATGCCATACGGCACCGCCTTCTATATTATATAGTATTTATTTACTGTTTTTATTCTTCTGTCACAGTTTCTTCTGCTTCTGCAGCTTCTTCTGTCTCAGTTTCTACAACAGCCTCTGCTTCAGTTTCTGCAGTCTCAACATCTGCGCCATCAGCTAACAGATCTTCACCAAGCAGATCTTCTGCATCGATTTCTGCATTCTCATCAATATCAGAATCCAGACGGATAGAACGATATCTCTTCATACCTGTTCCGGCCGGAATCAGTTTACCGATGATTACGTTCTCTTTCAGACCGATCAACGGATCAATCTTACCTTTGATTGCAGCCTCTGTCAGAACTTTTGTTGTCTCCTGGAAGGATGCAGCTGACAGGAATGAGTTTGTAGCCAGGGAAGCTTTGGTAATACCAAGCAGTACCTGTTTTCCTTCTGCCGGCTCTTTTCCTTCTGCAGCCAGTTTCTCGTTTTCTTCCTCATAATCAAGGAAATCAACCATGGTTCCTGGCAGGAAATCAGAATCTCCGTTGTTCTCGATACGGATCTTCTTCAGCATCTGACGAACGATAACCTCAACGTGCTTATCGTTGATTTCTACACCCTGCAGACGGTATACACGCTGAACTTCCTGAAGCATATAATCCTGAACTGCACGAACACCTTTGATTTTCAGGATATCATGCGGGTTTACGCTACCTTCGGTAAGTTCATCACCAGCCTCAAGGAATGCACCATCAGTGATCTTGATTCTGGAACCGTAAGGGATAAGGTAAGCTTTTGTCTCACCGGTCTCCGGGTTTGTAACGATAATCTCACGTTTTTTCTTTGTATCTTTAATAGTAGCAACACCAGCGAACTCTGTGATGATAGCAAGTCCTTTCGGTTTTCTTGCCTCAAAAAGCTCCTCGACACGAGGAAGACCCTGTGTGATATCATCACCGGCAACACCACCGGAGTGGAATGTACGCATTGTAAGCTGTGTACCAGGCTCACCGATGGACTGAGCAGCGATAATACCTACTGCCTCGCCAACCTGTACGGCCTGACCGGTTGCCATGTTTGCACCGTAGCATTTTGCACAAACACCGACTTTGGAACGACAGGTAAGAATTGTACGGATTTTTACTTTCTCAAGCGGTTCTCCGTTCTCATCTACACCTTTGCTCATAACCAGAGCAGCACGCTTCGGTGTGATCATATGGTTTGCTGCAACAATTACGTTTCCATCTGCATCGTAGATATCTTCGCATGTAAAACGTCCTGTGATACGCTCCTGGAGGCTCTCGATTTCCTCTTTGCCATCCATGAATGCACTTACATACATACCAGCAATCTCACTTCTGTCTTTGCAGCAGTCTGTCTCACGAATGATCAGATCCTGTGATACATCAACCAGACGTCTTGTCAGATATCCGGAATCGGCGGTACGAAGCGCTGTATCGGACATACCTTTACGAGCTCCATGGGCAGACATGAAGTACTCCAGTACGTCAAGTCCCTCACGGAAGTTTGATTTAATCGGCAGCTCGATTGTTTTACCGGTTGTATCAGCCATCAAACCACGCATACCAGCCAGCTGTTTGATCTGTTTATCAGAACCACGGGCTCCGGAGTCAGCCATCATGAAGATGTTGTTGTATTTATCAAGACCGGATAACAGCTCATGTGTAAGCTCATCATCTGTCTCTTTCCATGTCTCAACAACCTCTTTGTAACGCTCTTCCTCAGTGATAAGTCCACGTTTGTAGTTCTTTGTAATAAGATCTACAGTATCCTGTGCCTGTTTGATCAGTGCCGGTTTCTTCTCCGGTACTGTCATATCGGAAATAGATACGGTCATAGCAGCTCTTGTAGAGTACTTATAACCCATTGCTTTAATATCATCCAGAACTTCTGCTGTGGTTGTAGCTCCGTGAATGTTGATAACTTTCTCAAGAATCTGTTTCAGACCTTTTTTACCAACGTGGAAATCTACTTCCAGTACCAGATCATTTTCCGGTTTGCTTCTATCTACAAATCCAAGATCCTGTGGAAGGATTTCATTGAAGATGAAACGTCCGAGTGTTGACTCAACAGTTCCTGTCTTCTCTGTGCCATCCGGCATTTTCTTTGTCACACGTACATGGATTCTGGAATGTAATTTTACATATCCGTTCTCGTATGCAAGAATGGCCTCGTTCAGGTTCTTGAAGTAATGACCTTCGCCGATGCTTCCCGGTCTTTCCTGAGTCAGATAGTAGATACCAAGGACCATATCCTGAGAAGGAACGGCTACCGGACCACCATCAGACGGTTTTAACAGGTTGTTCGGGGACAGTAACATGAAACGGCACTCTGCCTGTGCTTCCACGGAAAGCGGAAGATGGACAGCCATCTGGTCACCATCGAAATCGGCATTGTATGCGGTACAAACAAGCGGATGAAGCTTGATTGCTTTACCTTCTACAAGGATCGGCTCAAATGCCTGAATACCAAGTCTGTGCAGTGTAGGAGCACGGTTCAGCATAACCGGATGCTCTTTGATAACTTCTTCCAGAACGTCCCATACTTCTGTCTGAAGTTTCTCTACCATTTTCTTTGCACTTTTAATATTGTGTGCAGTTCCGTTTGCAACCAGTTCTTTCATAACGAACGGTTTGAACAGCTCAATCGCCATTTCTTTCGGAAGACCACACTGATAAATCTTTAATTCCGGTCCTACTACGATTACGGAACGTCCTGAATAGTCAACACGTTTACCGAGCAGGTTCTGACGGAAACGTCCGCCTTTACCTTTCAGCATATCGGAAAGGGATTTTAATGCTCTGTTACCAGGTCCCGTAACCGGTCTGCCACGACGTCCGTTATCGATCAGGGCGTCTACCGCTTCCTGAAGCATACGTTTCTCGTTACGAACGATGATATCCGGTGCCCCAAGCTCTAACAGTCTTCTCAGACGGTTATTACGGTTGATGATTCGACGATACAGATCATTCAGATCGGATGTTGCAAAACGACCACCATCCAGCTGTACCATCGGACGTAAGTCTGGTGGAATAACCGGGATTACAGTCATGATCATCCATTCCGGTCTGTTACCAGACTCACGGAATGCCTCTACAACTTCCAGTCTCTTGATGATTCTTGCACGTTTCTGACCTGTAGCTGTCTTTAATGCAGTTTTCAGTTCTACGGAATCTTTCTCAAGGTCGATGGACTCCAGAAGTTCTTTGATAGACTCTGCACCCATGCCTACACGGAATGTATTTCCGTATTTTTCATATGCTTCCTGATATTCTGCCTCGGACAGAACCTGCTTATACTGCAGGTCTGTCTCGCCTTTATCAAGTACGATATAAGAAGCAAAATACAGAACTTTCTCCAGTGTACGAGGAGAAATATCAAGGATTAATCCCATACGGCTCGGAATACCTTTGAAGTACCAGATATGAGATACCGGAGCTGCCAGCTCAATATGTCCCATACGCTCTCTACGTACGTTAGATTTTGTAATTTCAACACCACATCGGTCGCAGACAACGCCTTTATAACGGATTTTTTTGTATTTTCCGCAGTGGCATTCCCAGTCCTTGCTCGGTCCGAAAATACGTTCACAGAACAAACCATCTTTTTCTGGTTTTAAAGTTCTATAGTTAATGGTTTCCGGTTTTTTTACTTCGCCCCGGGACCATTCCAATATTTTTTCCGGTGAAGCCAGTCCGATGCGGATACCATCGAACGCTATGTTTGTGCCGACTTCTTTACTGTTTGTTTCTGGCATTTACAACGCTCCTTCCTCTTATTCTTCATCAAGAATGCTATCATCAAACTCTTCCATGAAATCATCCGCGTCAGAGTCATCCTGATCTTCTTCTACATCTACCAGTTCTTCATTTTCATTGAATTCCTGTTTGGAGAATCCCATTGCTCCGAAGGACTCTTTCTCTTCGTAGTTGAAGTTTCTGTCTCCGGAAATGATTGCATTCAGGTCTGTATTTCCATATTCGCTTGTTTCAAGCAGTTTTACTTCCTCGCCATTCTCGTCTTCCAGTGTAACATCCAGACCAAGTGACTGTAACTCTTTTAACAGTACCTTGAAGGACTCCGGAATACCCGGCTCAGGAATATTATCACCTTTGATGATTGCTTCGTAAGTTTTTACACGTCCGATTACATCATCAGATTTTACTGTCAGGATCTCCTGCAGTGTATATGCTGCACCATAAGCCTCCAGGGCCCATACCTCCATCTCTCCGAAACGCTGTCCACCGAACTGAGCTTTACCACCCA
>CAVAFS010000217.1:0-4802 GCA_963587975.1 Bulleidia sp.
AAAGATATATGTGGAATGTTACGAAGGATTGAGTGCTAAGATGCTGACAGAAGCATTACTGCAGCTGCTTCCGGAACAGTCAAAAATCAGAGAAACGGTGAAACAGCTGTTGAACGTGCGCTGCTCCGAGGAAACGAAGCAGGCGATGCTGAAAAATCTGCAGGATCGGATCGGAGATTTTTCCCTTCCTGCAGGCGCAGAGCAGCTGTTTGCAAGAGCTTATGCAATCTGGCTGAATGCAAAGGCTTCCGTACAGAAAAAAGATGTGGGAGATCTGATGTTCTCCGGAAAAGATTTTGAAGGGGTCATGGCTATGATGACGGCATCGATCTGTATGGATCAGCTGCAGATCGAGGAAGTGATCTGTCCGGAAATTTATGAAGGATTTGGTCAGATTTATACGGAACGGGGCATTATGCCGGTGCCGCTTCCGGAAACGTTATATACTCTGATGAATGCAGGAATCCCGTTGCAGCTGATGGAGCAGGAGGGGGCCTGGGTGACACCGGATGGAGCAGCGATCCTTGCGGCAAGCAGTACGACAGATCATTTGCCGACAGATTACCATATTATAAAACAGGGTGTGGGAAACGGAACTGCTTCGGATGGAGAGGCGGCCAGACTGCGTGTCATGCTTCTTGATACCGATGCGGAAAAAGTGACAGCAGAAGAGGCACAGGAAAGCCATCATCATAAATTCGGAAAGAAAACTAAGACGGAAACAGAAGAGACGATCGCAGAAAAATGTGCAGAAGATCAGAAAGATGCCCGGGAGAACGGTCATGGCGATACCATCTGTAAGATGGAATGCAATCTGGATGACTGCAGTGGCGAAGTGCTTGGATACACTATGGAGCGTCTGATGAAAGAGGGCGCACTGGATGTATGTTATCTGCCGATTTATATGAAAAAAAACCGGCCGGCTTACATGCTGACGGTACTGTGCCGCCCGGAAGAACAGCGTAAAATGGAACAGATCATTTTTGCGGAGACAACAACCATTGGAATTCGCCGCCAGTTCATGGAACGCACCGTGCTGCCCCGGACGATCGAACATAAAAAAAGTTCACTTGGAGCAGTATCCGTGAAACGTATGCTGCGGGAAGCCGGGGAGACGCTGACACTGGAGTATGAGACAGTGGCCGCCATTGCACGTAAGACCGGACTTCCATTCCGGGAAGTATATCGCAGTATAGAACTGGAACTTTTTGGCAAGAATAAAAGAGGAGAAGAAACGGTATGATTTATGTAATACTTATTGTAGCAATCTGTGTGGCGGAATTTATGATCCGCCGCCATATCAATAAAAATTTCACGGTGTCAGAGCGAAAGTCAATTGGAAAAGGACATATTACACTGCGCAAGTATCACAATGCAGGAATGGCAAATGATACGCTGGAAAAACGACCGACACTTGTGAAAGGCATTGGTGTCGGTGTGGTCAGCCTGATCACTTTGACCTTTGTACTGGCGATGATGCTGAAAGGGAAAAAAGCGTTAAAAGCAGGACTGGCCCTGATCCTTGGAGGCGGACTGGCCAATCTGCTGGAGCGCTTTTTACATGGCTATGTAACGGATTATATCCAGTTCCAGATTCCGATTCCATTTCTGCGCAAGTTTATTTATAACATTGCAGATCTGTGTATTTTCATCGGAACGGCAGTGCTGTTTTTACGGGAATTGCTGCATATGGACTAAAGAAAAAAGCCGGTCGTTAATCGACCGGCTCTGCTGTAATTCCGTTCTGGCGCAGAAAGACCGAAACAAGGCGGTCCCACTCCTGCTCCAGTGATTTGTCCAACGAGAACAGGCGGTAGGAGATACCTGTGGTACAGATCAGTGCATCATTTTTATACGTGAAGTGTAGATACATACCGCTGATATCCTCTGTGGAAAAAGCGGTTCCGGAACGGGAAATGGTTTTTTCCTGATTTTCCGGTGACAGCAAAAATACAAATTTAAAAAACAGCGGTTTCTTTTTCCCCTGCATTAATTTCAGACAGTTGGGGCGCAGCAGGGAAAAGGGAAGGTAGGACAGCCCTTCTAATTGCAGGGCTTCAAGTTCCTTCGGTTCATAGTAATCCGGATGAAAACTGCCATCAATATGGTAAGAGGTGGCCTGAGTGATCACTGCTTCCTGAAGCAGAAAATGGTCACACATGCCATCCTTTAAAAGCTTGTTGATAAACGTACCGATTTCGGTTATTTTCAGTGCAATCATGCAGAATCTCCTGTTCACAAAAATGTGTGATTGTGGTATGATAATTATTTAAATCTGACTATATTATAAAAGTGAAAACGAAAAAAAGCAACGAAAATCTATGTTAGAAAGAACGGGGAAATTTGAGTGAAAAAAAGAATGAAAGAATGTGCCGGGAAATGGCTTCTGTTTTTACTGACAGGGTGTCTGCTTCTTGGTTTGACAGGATGTGGAACAGCGAACAGCGATGTGGCAGACCGGGTGGAAGACATGGTCACCGGAAACCATCCGCTGGAAGTCAAATCTGTGTCACAGGATAAATATGCATATAGCACGCTGGACGATGCAACAAAGGTTGTCTATGATGAGATATTATATACGATTATGCATCGGGGGAAAGAGGCGCAGCTTGCTACAACGGATATTGACCAGATGGAGCTTGCCTATCTGGCGGTACGTTACGATTACTGCAATCTGTTCTGGCTGGAGAAGTTTTCGTATATTACCTATAACCGGGATGATGAGATCACGGCTATTATGATCACACCGGAATACAGCATGACAAAAGAGGAGCAGAAGGAGACGCAGAAAAAGATCGATGAGGAAGCGGACCGTATGCTGGCGGATGCACCAACAAATGGAAGTGATTACGACAAGGCGCTGTATGTCTTTAAAAAGCTGATCGATGAAGTGGACTATGTGGAAGATTCTGAGGATAATCAGAATATCATCAGTGTATTTTTAAATCATGAAACAATCTGTCAGGGCTATGCATATGCGACCCAGTATCTGCTGGAAAAACTGGGAATTTCCTGCACGACGGTGATCGGAAATGTCACGGACGGACCTCATGCCTGGAATCTGGCAAAACTGGATGGTTCCTATTATTATATTGATACGACCTGGGGCAATTCACAGTATTTTTCCCGCCAGTCGGATCAGAAAACCACAACCGTTTCCAAATATGTGGATTACAACTATTTTGGGGCAACGACCGCAGACATTATGCAGTCGCATATGCCGGACAGCCGCATCGCACTTCCGGAATGTACGGACACGGCGGACAATTATTATGTACATGAAGGCCGTTATATCACGGAATGGAATCCGGATGTGATCGGAGATATTTTCCGCCAGGCTTATGAACAGAAAGAAGATATGGTGCAGGTGAAATTTGCCAGTGTGGATCTGTATGAACAGGCCATGCAGCATTTTGTGGAAGAATACGGCATCGCGTCATACTGCCCGGGACTGAGCCGTTTCCATTATATGGAAGATATTGAGGGATGCGTGTTATTTATCGCGTTTGATTATTAGATTTTTATGCCGGATCGTGTTCTGGCTGATGCAATCAAAAGATGCAGATCGTACAGGAAATGCATGCAGATTGCAATATGAGTGAAAAAAGACTTGTAGATAGGAAGTGTAGAGTACCATGGGAAAAAAACTGAATCTGTCACATAATCTGATGGGATGCAGACTGGACAACTGGATCAAGCTGAAACGGAGTAATCCAATCACGGAGGAAAACAAAGGACAGGTGAGACTGATCACTGCAGTTTCTTCTGTGCTTGCGATTCCGGCTTTCCTGGAATGGCTGGTTTATTATGTGCCGATCAAACGGACGAAGCTCAAAAAAGATCCGGTTTATATTGTCGGCTACTGGCGCTCCGGAACAACTTTTTTGCAGAATCTGCTGACGAGAGATCCACAGTTTGGCTGGTTTGATCCGGTGCGGACCGTGACATTCAGCAACTGTATTTTCATGAAAGGCATTATGGCAAAGGCCCAGAAAAAGCTACTGCAGGGAGCCCGCCCGATGGACAATCTGGAATATACCCTGGATCTTCCGATGGAGGAAGTGTTTGCCCAGGCGACGATCTCCACACAGGCCATCAGCCACATGCTGGTATTTCCGGATGGAGGCAAAGGTGTCAAATATATCGAGACCGCTTTTATCGATGAACAGGATGAAAAGCGGCAGCAGGAATGGCGCAAAGCCTATGACTATATTTTGAAGAAAGTAACGTATCTGTACGGAGGAAAACAGCTGTTATTAAAGAGCCCTGAAAATACATGCAGGATCGGAGCCCTGAAAAAATGCTACCCAGGGGCGAAGTTCATCAATATTTACCGGAATCCGTATACGGTTGTTATGTCCACCATCAATATGTTTACCAAAGAGATGGGGCTGTTCTGCCTGAACGAGCCGGCATCCCATCAAGTGATCGAGGATGTGACCATTGATTTGTTTGAACGTATTTACAAAAAGGCATTCCGCGAGCTGGATGCCATGCCGCCGGAAGATCATATTGACATCAAATACGAGGACTTCTGCAAGAATCCCGAAGGGTATGTAAAACAGATTTATGACCATCTTGGAATCGATGGATTTGAGGAGGCCAAACCTTATTTTGACGCTTATCTGGAGAGCCAGAAAAACTATAAAAAGAACAAGTTTGAGCTGACACCGGAACTTCGGGACAAGATCAATGCGAAACTCGGATTTTATTTTGAACATTATGGCTACGAAATGCAGAAATGATCTGGAAAAAATAAGAGACAGAAATAATGCATTTTCAGGTGCAAAATACTACTAAGT
>CAVAFS010000218.1:0-3050 GCA_963587975.1 Bulleidia sp.
TGGGACGCAAGATCACCATTGATTCTGCAACACTGGTAAACAAAGGTCTGGAAGTAATGGAAGCAAAATGGCTGTTTGACGTAGATCTGGATCAGATTCAGGTTGTAGTACATCCGCAGAGCGTCATTCATTCCATGGTACAGTACGAAGATGGCGCCATCATCGCACAGCTTGGTACACCGGATATGAAACTTCCGATTCAATATGCGCTGTATTATCCGGAACGAAGATTTTTACGCGGCATGCGCCTTGATTTTTACAAACTTGGTCAGATGACATTTGAAGCACCGGATATGGATACTTTTGAGGGGCTGAAATTTGCGCTGGAGGCCATGCGCCGTGGTGGTAATATTCCGACGGTATTTAATGCGGCAAATGAGAAGGCAGTAGCAATGTTTCTGGAGCGGAGAATCGCATTTCTTGATATTCCTGATATTATCGCATCTGCAATGGAGGAGATTACATATATTGAAAACCCGTCTGTGGAAGAAATTCTGGCAACGGAGGCAGCAGTATATGAATGGATAGAAAGCAGGTGGTAGGGTGATCATAAAGTATATCATAGCGATATTACTGTTCAGTGCGATTATTCTGTTTCACGAACTGGGACATTTCCTGCTGGCAAAAGCCAACGGAATCCGGGTCAATGAGTTTTCTCTGGGACTTGGGCCAACCATTGTGGGATTTACCAAAGGTGAGACGAAGTATTCCATCAAACTGCTGCCCTTTGGCGGTGCCTGTATGATGGAAGGAGAGGACAGCCAGAGTGATGATGACCGGTCTTTTCAGAAAAAGTCTGTCTGGGCGCGGATCAGTGTCGTTGCGGCGGGACCGATTTTTAACTTTATCATGGCCTTTGTACTGGCAGTGATCATTCTTGGAAATATCGGCATCTCCACACCGACAGTAGCGCAGGTGGAAGACGGATATGGTGCCCAGGCCGCAGGACTACAGGCCGGTGACGAGATCATCAAAATGAATCACAAACATATTCATTTTTTCAAGGAAATCAGTATGTACACGCTGTTTCATGAAGGCGAGACGGTAGAAGTTACCTACGAGAGAAACGGTGAGCGTAATACCGTAGAAGTGCAGCCGACCTATGATGAAGAACAGGGACGCTACCGTTACGGAATTTACGGTTCCGGTGAATATACGAAAGTCGGTCCGATTAAGACACTACAGTACAGCGCATATGAGGTGAAATACTGGATCCAGTACACGGTGGGAAGTCTGAAAATGCTTCTGACCCGTCAGGTCAGTGTCAATGATCTGTCCGGACCGGTTGGCATTGTAAAAACCATCGGGGACACTTACGATATGAGCAAGTCGGACGGCGCGTTTTACGTCTGGATGAATTTGCTGAATCTGGCGTTGCTGCTGTCGGCAAACCTTGGTGTCATGAACCTGCTTCCAATTCCGGCGCTGGATGGTGGACGGCTGGTATTTTTGGTAATTGAGGCGATTCGTGGAAAGCGAGTCAGTGAAGATAAAGAGGGTATGGTACATTTTATTGGATTACTGTGCCTGTTTGGATTGATGATCCTGATTATGTTTAATGATATTCGAAAACTGATACCATAATCAAACAGAGGAATGTTCTCCAGAGCTGTTTTGAAAAGAGCAGATGGCATGGAGGACTTTCTTATCATTGAAGAGGAGAAGAAAATGGCAGAGAGAAGATGTACAAAAGAAGTGCGAATCGGTGATGTGGTCATTGGTGGCAATCATCCCATCGCGATTCAGTCCATGACAAATACAAAGACACAGGATGTGGAGGCGACAGTTGCTCAGATTCTGCAGTTAGAGCGCGCAGGATGTCAGATCATCCGTAGCACGGTTCCTGATATGGAAGCTGCAAAAGCGCTTGCAGAGATCAAAAAACAGATTCATATTCCACTTGTGGCGGACATACATTTTGATTATAGACTTGCCATTGCGGCGATGGAAAACGGTGCAGATAAGATCCGCATCAATCCGGGCAATATCGGTTCCGCAGAGCGTGTGAAAGCAGTGGTTGACTGTGCCAGAGAGCGGAATATTCCAATCCGTGTCGGCGTAAACAGCGGTTCTCTGGAAAAAGAGCTGGTGGAGAAATACCACGGTGTTACAGCAGAGGGAATTGTGGAGAGCGCACTGGATAAGGTGAAAATGATCGAGGATTTCGGTTATGATAATCTGGTCATCAGTATTAAATCTTCTGATGTCATGATGTGTGTCAAAGCACATGAACTGATTTCCAAACGGACCGATTATCCGCTTCATGTGGGTATCACAGAGTCTGGAACCATCATCAGTGGAAACATTAAATCCTCGATTGGTCTGGCACTGATCCTGAATCAGGGCATCGGTGATACAATCCGTGTGTCCCTGACCGGTGATCCGGTAGAAGAAATCAAATCTGCCAAACTGATCCTGAAAACACTGGGACTTAGAAAAGGCGGTATTGAGATCGTTTCCTGCCCGACCTGCGGACGCACCAGTATTGATCTGATCGGTCTGGCAAATAAAGTAGAAAATATGGTGGCAGAGTTCCCACTGAATATAAAAGTAGCCGTTATGGGCTGCGTAGTAAACGGACCGGGTGAAGCGAAAGAAGCGGATCTTGGTATCTGCGGCGGCAGGAAGGAAGGCCTGATCATCCGTCGTGGCGAAGTGATAAAGAAAGTTCCGGAGGCAGAGTTATTAGAGGAACTGCGTCAGGAACTCATTAACTGGAGTGAATAGATAAATGGCAAAAAGCTTTTTTGAGGTATTTCCACAATTAAAACTGGATACAGATCTGCAGGGCATGCTGGATGATGCCACAGTTTCGAAAGTTTCCACAACGAAACAGAAAAACTCTCTGCGCATTTATCTGGGATGCGGCCGACTTTTGCCAAAAGAAAAAGTATATTTTCTGGAAAGCGAGCTGAAACGGCAGTTATTTCCACATCATACGATGAATATCAAAATCATTGAGAATTTTCAGCTGTCTGAGCAGTATACGTTAAAAAATCTGCTGGATGTGTACTGGAACAGTATTCTGACAGAATTTCACCGTTACAGCC
>CAVAFS010000219.1:0-10194 GCA_963587975.1 Bulleidia sp.
GTTTCTTATGTGTGCAAATATGAGTAAAAAACCTGTATGTTCACAAAAAGAAGCTGTCTGTTTTTGGGTAAAAAGCAGGTGAATTTGCAGTTTTTTGAGCAGATATCCGACAGGCAGAACAACCAGTGTGTTGTCCGGGAAAAAATACAGTAAGAAGTGTGTAAAAAATAACAATAATAGTTGACTTTCTGTTTAATAATAGTATAATCGAAATCGTGTGAAAAGTTTAGTAATAGTCAACTTTCTGTTAACTATTCAGCGCCAGACAGATGAACAAAAAATGTGAATCATGCTGGCATGAATGAACATTAATTAATCCAATAGAAATGGAAGCGAGAAAAATGGAACCGAATTATGTGAACTGCAGAATCGGAGAAAAAATCAAAGATCTGAGAAATCAGAATGGTCTGACGCAGCAGGAGCTGGCAGACCGGTCAGAACTGACGAAAGGATATATTTCCCAGTTGGAGCGTGGTCAGGTGGCGCCATCAGTGGTGACACTGCTTGATCTCATTGAATGTCTGGGAACGACACCGTCTGAATTTTTCAAGGAGACGGAAGAAGAACATGTGGTGTATTCGGAAGGAGCATTTTTTGAAAAAATCGATGAAGCCGGAAACAGCATTCAGTGGATCGTGCCGAATGCACAGCAGTATCAGATGGAGCCGCTGCTTGTGGTGGTTCAGCCCAAGGAAAAACTGCAGGAAGACAAGCCTCATGAGGGCGAGGAGTTCGGATATGTGATTTCCGGACGAATCCGTCTGCACCTTGGCGATAAGATTTATACCGTGAAATCCGGGGAAAGTTTTTATTTCTGTGCGAACAGAAATCATTATATTGAAAATACCGGCAGCCGCCCGGCAAAATTTGTATGGGTGAGCACGCCGCCAACCTTTTAACCCAATGAAAGAAACTCACTATTTATAAAATGTAAAAACAGTGAGGAGGCTTATAATGTCTGCTGGGTAAATATGAAAAATAACGAACATGAGGAGAAATGGGATGGAACAGCCAATTTTAAATTTACAGCATCTGACGAAATCTTTTGATGGGAAAAAGATTCTGGATGATCTGAGTATTGATATCGGAAGAAATGAATTTGTGACACTGCTGGGACCTTCCGGCTGCGGTAAGACGACGACGCTGCGTATCATTGGCGGATTTGCCACGCCGGATGAGGGAAAAGTTATTTTTGAAGGACAGGATATCACAAATCTCTCTCCGGATAAACGTCATATCAATACTGTATTTCAGAAGTATTCTTTATTTTCCCATATGAGCGTTGGAGAAAATATTGCATTTGGATTGAAATTAAAGAAAAAAAGTAAATCTTATATTCAGGATAAGATCAAATATGCACTGAAACTGGTGGATCTGGAAGGATTTGAGGATCGGCATCCGATGTCTCTCTCCGGCGGACAGCAGCAGCGTATCGCCATTGCCCGTGCCATTGTAAATGAGCCGGAAGTACTGCTTTTAGATGAGCCGCTTGGTGCACTGGATCTGAAACTGCGTCAGGATATGCAGCAGGAGCTGATCAAAATTAAAAATGAGCTGGGCATTACCTTTATTTTTGTTACCCATGACCAGGAAGAAGCGCTGACCATGTCTGACCGTATCATTGTTATGAATCAGGGACTGATCCAGCAGGTTGGCACGCCGGTGGATATTTATAATGAGCCGCAGAATGCCTTCGTGGCAGATTTCATCGGTGAGAGTAATATCATAGACGGTGTGATGCCGAAGGATTGTCTGGTAGAAATCCTTGGATGTCCGTTCCCGTGCGTAGATACTGGTTTTGCGCCAAATGAAAATGTCGATGTGGTCATCCGGCCGGAGGATATGGAATTTGTAGAGCCGGGTGAGGGCATGATGGACGGCGTTGTGACATCGATTTTGTTTAAGGGTGTTCACTATGAGATGAAAGTACAGGCAAAAGGCTTTGAGTGGCTGGCCCACAGTACCATCGCTTATCACCCGGGCACAGAGATCGGTCTGTATGTAAAACCGGAGAATATTCAGATCATGCACAAACCGGCGTCTTCCGCACAGGAGGTTATCAAAAAGGATGAATAAGAGAAGTTTACTGGCTACACCGTATATTATCTGGATCATCGGATTTACGGTACTGCCGATTTTGATGATTGTATTTTATGCGCTGGGGGATGGAAATGGCGGATTCACGCTAGCGAATATTCTGGCAATTTTCCAGCCGGTGCATTTGAAATCTTTATTGCTGGCACTTTGGCTGGCACTGCTTTGCACTGCTATCTGTCTGGTGCTGGCGTATCCGCTGGCAGTAATGCTGCGGAAATTGAACATCGGAAAACAGGGAATGATGGCGATCATCGTAATCCTGCCGATGTGGGTAAATTTTGTACTGCGTATCATGGCATGGCAGCTGCTGTTGTCCAGAAACGGTATTATTAATGCACTGCTTGGTGCACTTGGACTGCCGGGACAGCATCTTGCCAACTCCAATGTGGCTATCGTGATCGGTATGGTATATGATTATCTGCCGTTTATGATCCTGCCGGTATACAATGCGGTTTCCGAGCTGAACGAAGATATCCTTGAGGCAGCCAGAGACCTTGGTGCACCGCCAAAAGCAGTACTGACCAAAATTATGATTCCGCTGACCATGCCGGGAATCATCAGTGGAATTACCATGGTATTTGTTCCGTCACTGACGACGTTTGCCATCCCGGACATTCTGGGCGGCGGTAAGATCATGCTGATCGGAAATATCATTGAACAGGAATTCTCCACGAGTATGAACTGGAACCTTGGTTCCGGATTATCCATTGCGCTGATGATCTTTGTATTGATCAGCATGATGTTTACTTCAAAAACAGATGCAGGAAAGGAGCGCAGCGTATGGTAAAGAGATTTTTTATGAAATTTTATCTGGTGCTGATCATTGCGTTTTTGTATATTCCAATCGCGGTGCTGGTCGTTCTCTCCTTTAATGCATCCAGATCCCGTGTTGTCTGGGGCGGATTCACGCTGGAATGGTATCAGAGCCTGCTGCACAACAGTGATGTAATGGCAGCGCTGCAGAACACACTGACCATAGGTTTTGCGTCCGCGGCAATCGCAACGGGAATCGGACTGCTGGCGGCTATCGGTATCGATGCAATGCGAAAAAGAAGCTACACACTGACCCTTGGCGTTGGAAATATTCCGATGCTGAATGCGGATATCGTAACGGGTATTGCACTGATGCTGTGGTTTTCCAGATTTACGAATTTAGGTTATGTAAGTATTTTACTGGCGCATATCACGTTCAATATTCCATATGTTATTTTGAGTATTTTGCCGAAACTGCAGCAGATGGATATGAGTGTGTACGAGGCGGCACGGGATCTTGGCGCAAACAGCGTGACCGCATTTGTACGTGTCATTCTGCCGATGATCTTCCCGTCTGTGATGAGTGGATTTTTCATGGCGCTGACTATGTCCATGGATGATTTCGTTGTTACGTATTTCACAAAGGGAGCCGGAATCAACACGTTATCTACGATGATCTACGGCGAGCTGAAACGTGGTATCAAGCCGGAAATGTATGCACTTTCCACACTGATTTTTGTGGTAGTACTTGTAATCTTGCTGCTGGCAAATTATATTCCGAGAATCCATCAGAACAGATTAAAAAAGGCAGCAGTACGGTAAGAAGTAAAAAGGCAAATGGGAAAGGTGACAGTATGGTAAATAGAAATTGGAAACGCCGGGTGGCAATGGCGTTGTGTGTTGCCATGACCGGAATTTTAGTCGGCTGCGGTGCTACCGGAGAAGAAGAATCTTCCGTGGATATGTCCGAAGCTGGCGGAAAAGACACGATTGTAGTATTGAACTATGGAGAATATATCGATACTTCTGTATTAAAACAGTTTCAAAAAGAAACCGGAATCAAGGTGCTTTATGAGGAAGCAACGACACCGGAGGAAATGTATTCCAAATATATGGCGAGTACGATCCCTTATGATCTGATCTGTTCTTCCGATTATATGGTAGAACGTTTTATCGAAGAAGGCGAGACAGAAGAAATTGATTATAGCAAAATGCAGTATATCGACAATATTGGTGATCTTTACTGGGAAATGTCCAAATCCTATGATCCGGAACTCAAATACAGCGTTCCATATTTCTGGGGAACGGTAGGTATTCTGTATAACACAAATATGGTGGATGAAGAAATCACAAGCTGGGACAGTCTGTTTAATGGAAAATATGCCGGAGAGATCATTATGCAGAACAGTATCCGTGATGCGTATATGTGTGCGTTGAAATACAAAGGATATTCCCTGAATACGACAGACCGTAAGGAACTGGATATTGCACAGAAACTTCTGATCGATCAGAAACCGGATGTGGAAGCGTATTTTGTAGATGAAGTCCGGGAGGAGATGGTTGCCGGAAATGCAGCACTTGCTGTCTGCTATTCCGGAGAGGCATATTTAGCCAACGATTATGATGAAGATCTGGAGTATGTCGTTCCGGAGGAAGGCTCCAACGTATGGTTTGATTCATGGACAATGATGAAAAAAGGAGAAAACCATGAGGGGGCTTTGAAGTTCCTGGATTTCCTCTGCAGAGAAGATATCGCGATGAAAAACTTTGAGGAGATCTATTATCCGACACCGAATACCGCGGTATACGATCAGTTGGATGAGGAGACAAAAAATGATCCGCTGATCTTCCCAAGTGAGGAGACGCTGGAAAAATGCGAGGTATACAAGGCATTAGATCCGGATACCACAGCATTATACAGTCAGCTCTGGAAAGAATTAAAGACAAGTTGACGCTTGCATGATGATGCACAACAATTCTGAGGAGAATAAATAAAAGCAGGATACGGACAGGTATCCTGTTTTTTCTCTTGTGGAAATATCCGGATTGGGGTATAATAGGAACGCTTATGGAATGAAGAAAACGAAATAAATATACAGAAAGAGGTAGAGTTATGGCTAAAGTCAGAACAAGATTTGCACCGAGCCCGACAGGCCGTATGCACGTTGGTAATCTGCGTACCGCTTTGTACACATATCTGATCGCAAAGCATGAGGGCGGAGATTTTGTATTAAGAATAGAAGATACTGACCAGGAGCGTTTTGTAGAAGAAGCACTGGGAATTATTTACCGTACACTGGAAAAAACCGGTCTGATCCACGATGAGGGACCGGACAAAGATGGCGGCTATGGTCCATATATTCAGAGTGAGCGCTGCAAGAGCGGTCTTTACCTGGAATATGCAAAAAAACTGATCGAAAAAGGTGAGGCATATTACTGCTTCTGCGACAAAGAGCGTCTGGATTCTTTAAAACAGAACATCAACGGCAAAGAGATCAGTGTATATGACAAACATTGTCTGCATCTTTCGAAAGAGGAGATTGAGGCAAATCTGGCAGCTGGAAAACCGTACGTTATCCGTGCCAATGTGCCAAATGAAGGTGAGACAACCTTCCATGATGAGATTTACGGAGATATCACACAGCCGAACGCTGAGCTGGATGACATGATCCTGATCAAATCCGATGGATATCCGACTTACAACTTTGCGAACGTGGTAGATGATCATCTGATGAATATCACACACGTAGTTCGTGGTAACGAGTATCTGTCTTCCGCACCGAAATATACAAGACTGTATCATGCTTTTGGCTGGGAAGAACCGAAATACATTCACTGCCCGCTGATCACAAACGAAGAGCATCAGAAACTGAGCAAACGTAGCGGACATTCTTCTTACGAAGACCTGATCGAGCAGGGATTTTTATCCGAAGCTGTTGTAAATTTCGTTGCACTGCTTGGATGGAGCCCGGTAGACAACCGTGAGATCTTCTCCTTAGAGGAGCTGGTTGAGAACTTTGATTATCATCACATCAGCAAATCTCCGGCCGTTTTTGATATGGTAAAACTGAAATGGATGAATGGCGAGTACATCAAAGCAATGGATTTCGATGCATTCTATGAGATGGCAGAGCCATACATCAAAGAAGTGGTACATCGCGACTGTGATTACAAGAAGATCGCTCAGATGGTAAAGACACGTATCGAGATCTTCCCGGATATCAAAGAGCATATCGATTTCTTTGAGGCAGTTCCGGAATACGATGTGGCAATGTATACACATAAAAAGATGAAAACAAACGCAGAGACATCTCTGGCCGTTTTGAAAGATGTATTACCGTTACTGGAAGCACAGGAAGATTACAGCAATGATGCCCTGTATGCAATGCTCAGCGGTTATGTAAAAGAAAACGGATACAAGAACGGTTATGTAATGTGGCCGATCCGTACCGCACTTTCCGGAAAACAGATGACACCGGGTGGAGCAACCGAGCTGATGGAAGTACTTGGAAAAGAGGAGTCCATCGCACGTATCAAAGCTGCGATCGAAAAACTGACAGCAGAAGCATAAGAAAAATGAATATCATACCAGATGTTGTGTAATAGAACTACGACACAAACAGTCTGGTTATCAGATCTGACATCAGGGGAGGGGTAAGAGTACCTGATCATGACGGAACTCTTTCCCTCTCTTTTTGCGTGTAAAAACCACTGTTTTTCAGGAATAGATGTGTAAAAAAATGCACATACAAGATATAGTGGGAGACTTTGGTGAGTCACTTTTTGGTAATTGTGCAAAGTGCTATTTTTGCATTTTAAAATTTTTTGAATTAAATGGAAAAAGCCGTGAAAAAAGGCAGTATTCTGAGTAATTTCCAAAAGTCAATACGTTAACTGAAATTTGTGTATATTGATAGAAAATCACTAGATGTAGGATTTGCAATTGAAAAACAACACTAGATATTGTACAATGGTCAAGGACAGTTCTCTTGGGTCAATGCCAGGGTAATGATTGAGAAAAAGAGAACTGATATCATAAATAATAACTGTTCAGAGTCTGGTAAGGGTTCGGCTGATCGAGGCAGCTTTGAGCAGTCATGGAATAACATAAACAGAAGAAAAAACAGAGGAAAAATGGTAAGGAAGGGCGAGTGGAATGAAGATTATTAAACGTAGCGGGTCAGAATCGCAGTTTGATCTGGACAAGATTATTTCCGCAGTGATCAGGGCGAATGAAAGTGTAGCCGAGACTGAGCGTATGAGCAAAGAGCAGATCGCAGTTATCGGTGCCAACATGCGCACCATCTGCGAGGGAATGAACCGAGCACTGAGTGTAGAGGAGATTCAGGATCTGGTGGAGAATCAGATTATGAACCAGAGAGCCTTTTCTGTAGCGCGTAATTATATCACATACCGATATAAGAGAGCGCTGGTGCGTAAGTCCAACTCAACAGATGAGCAGATCTTGAGCCTGCTTGAGTTTGACAATGAGGAAGTAAAACAGGAAAACTCCAATAAAAATCCGGCAGTCAACAGCGTACAGCGTGACTATATGGCCGGTGAGGTAAGTAAGGATATCACAAAACGTTTCCTGCTTCCGGCAGATATCGTAGATGCACATGAGAAAGGTCTGATCCATTTTCATGATGCTGATTATTTTGCGCAGCATATGCACAACTGCTGTCTGGTAAATCTGGAAGATATGCTGGAGAATGGTACTGTAATCAGTGAGACAATGATCGAGAAGCCACACAGCTTTTCCACTGCATGTAACGTAGCCACACAGGCCGTTGCACAGATCGCAAGTTCCCAGTACGGTGGACAAAGTATTTCCCTGTCTCATCTGGTACCGTTTGTACAGGTAAGCCGTGAAAAATATCAGAAAGAAGTTGCTTACGAATTTGAGCAGAGTGGTATCGAGGCAGATGAAGAGACCATCAATAAAGTAGCAGAACTTCGTGTACAGAAAGAAGTAAAACAGGGTGTTCAGATGATCCAGTATCAGGTGATCACTCTGATGACTACAAACGGTCAGGCTCCGTTTATCACAATTTTTATGTATCTGAACGAAGTTCCGGAGGGACGCACCAGAGATGACCTTGCCATGGTGATCGAGGAAGTGTTAAAACAGCGTATTCAGGGTATCAAGAATGAGAAAGGTGTCTATATCACACCGGCATTCCCGAAACTGATCTACGTTCTGGAAGAGGATAACATTCATGAGGACAGCAAATACTGGTATCTGACCAGACTTGCAGCAGAGTGTACCGCCAAAAGAATGGTGCCGGATTACATCTCTGAGAAGATCATGTTTGAAAATAAAGTAGATAAAAATGGTGAAGGACACTGCTATCCGTGTATGGGATGCCGTTCTTTCCTGACACCATATGTAGATCCTGAGACAAATCAGCCAAAATATTACGGACGTTTCAATCAGGGCGTTGTAACGGTTAACCTGGTAGATGTCGCTTGTTCTTCTCAGGGAGATATGGAGAAATTCTGGAAGATCTTTGATGAGCGTCTGGAACTTTGCCACCGCGCATTAGTTTGCCGCCATGAGCGTCTGGAAGGAACTCCTTCTGATGTAGCTCCGATCTTGTGGCAGCATGGTGCACTGGCAAGACTGAAAAAAGGCGAGACCATCGATGAATTGCTTCACGGCGGATATTCCACAATCTCACTTGGATACGCAGGTCTGTGCGAGTGTGTTCGCTACATGACAGGAAAATCCCACACAGATCCGAGCGCAACACCGTTTGCACTGGAAGTAATGCAGCATATGAACGATGTCTGCAACGAGTGGAAAGCAGAGCACAATGTAGACTTCAGTCTGTATGGCACACCGCTTGAGTCCACAACTTACAAATTTGCAAAATGCCTGCAGAAACGTTTTGGACTGATCCCGGGTGTAACAGACAAAAACTACATCACAAACAGCTATCATGTACACGTAACAGAGAATATTGACGCTTTCGAAAAACTGAAATTCGAAGCGCAGTTCCAGAAGCTGTCTCCGGGCGGTGCAATCAGCTACGTGGAAGTACCGAATATGCAGCAGAATCTGGATGCAGTACTTTCTGTAATGCAGTACATTTACGACAACATCATGTACGCAGAGCTGAATACAAAGAGTGATTTCTGTCAGGTGTGCGGATATACTGGTGAAATCCAGATCGTCGAGGAAGACGGAAAACTGATCTGGGAGTGTCCAAACTGCGGAAACCATGATCAGGATAAGATGAATGTGGCACGCCGTACCTGTGGATATATCGGAACACAGTTCTGGAACCAGGGAAGAACGCAGGAGATTAAAGAGCGAGTGCTGCATCTGTAAAGTTGTAAATGATAAAATACGACTAAAACAATAGTTGTACTGGGAAAATCGTTTTGAAAACAAAACCAACCCAAAATTCTAGCATTAGCAAAAAATAAAAAAGACCGCTATGTAGTTGTTGTAAAAGACGTTACATAGTGGTCTTTCTTAATACATTTTGAAGAAAATCAACAGTTGTTGACAGCGAAAAAAGAGAAATGGTATGATTATTTTATAAAAATAGTCTGCAAATAAAAAGTCAAGCAGAAATTAGTAGCAGGAGAAGACATGCGAAAAGGAGGGGGGACTATGAATAGCAGAAAAAAGGCGATAAAGGCAGTTATTATTGTATTGATTGCAGCAATTGCATTTGGATATGGGGCGTATGCAACGCTGCGTCCGGGCGTTTATGTGGGAGATGACTTTTTCTATAAAAAAAGTGATTCACGGTATGAAAAGAATATTTCAAATTATATAAAACAGACGTCGGATCATGAATTTACGATTGTTTCTTCGGACAAAAAACAGGAAGTTCCCTACGAAATAGATAAAGAACAAATCACATTTCATTTTCCAGATCAGACCATTTCCGGAACCTGGGATTCGACACAGGAGCAGTTGTATGATGGCAACGAAGTGCCGATACTGCAGAATGGAAATATTGAACTTTCCGAAGATGGCATGGATGTTACTTCTGGTACAAGGCAGCAGCATTACAGTTACGCATTGTGTAGAATTATTTATGATGATCCACAAATGATTTCCAAGTGGTATCTGAATATTTTGGGATTGATTTTATATATTCTTGGAATAATCTGTGTGATGTATCCGGAAGAATGTTATTTCTTTTTGTGTAAGTGGCAGTATAAAAATGGAGAATTGTCTACGCTTGGACGTTTGTGGCAGCAGATTGGTGGCGGCATTATTGCCGTGATCGGTATTTTTATTATGAGTGGAATGGCAATGTTTCTTGTAAAATAAAATCCCACAAAAGCATATATCGTATTATAATAGAGAGAAACAGACAGAAA
>CAVAFS010000220.1:0-4726 GCA_963587975.1 Bulleidia sp.
AAGCATTTATAAGAAAAATCTGGAGCTGCTAATTGCGAACTTCACGGATTCAGGTGTTTTTATAAATTTCCAAATTTTAAATCCGCATCTTTTTCCGATAATCCCGAGGCGTATCATTATATTTCGCCTTAAAACTGTTATAAAAATAGCTGCTGTTACTGTAGCCAATGGCTTCCATGATCTGTTCCACGCTCAGGGAACTCTGCCCCAGCAGATAAGCGGCCTGCTGCAATTTACGTTCCTGTAAAAGTTCTTTAAAATTTTTCTGTAAATGCTTTTTTAACAGACGGCTCACATAATAGGAGGGCTGTCTGATCTGTGCGGAAATCTCCGCAAGTGTTCCCGCCTTATAATGTGTCTCAATATATTGCAAAATCGTAAAAATCTGCGTCTGTTCATACTGTTCTGGTACCGGGCAGTTGAGTTTTTCCGCAAACACGGAAAGATTCATCAGAACCAGCCCCATGGTCGTCTGATTGATGGTGTTTGTATTCTTTTTATCCCAAAAGATTGTCCAGATCATATTTTCAAGCAGGTTCAACACTGGCGGAATATCCTTTGCAGAAAAATGCAGATAACTGTACAGGGAAGTGCTGCCGGACAATGCACTCAGCAGAAAATCCCGCAAAATATTTTCCTGCTCGATCATGGAGACAGAGCGGTCGAAAAATTCCGGAAGAATAATAAAATTCACGGCAATGTCGTTTTCCCCGGCCGGGAATATTTCATGGGTGGCATTCTGGTTCAGAAACAGGAGATCACCTTCATGTAAAATCAGTTTATCAGTACCATTCAAAATATGCGTAGTGGTTCCGCTGCACATATAGATCAATTCCACATAATTATGGCGATGCTTTGGAAAATGCACAAATCTCGTATGCGGCCGGACTTCAATCAGACATCCTTTTTCCAGAAGCTTTTTGCTGTCGATAGTAAACTCAGACGGTTTTGCAAACTGCGTAGTGTAGAGGGCGGATTGAATCTGGGCAGCACCCTGCAGAATCTGTTTTTCTTCTTCTGTAATCTGTCTGAGTTTGTTCAGTAATTCTTCCTGCATATTATTCTCCTTTCCTATCCCTTTGAATTTGGGCTGAGTTCGAACCCGGAGTTTCAGACTTCGTTTAAATCTGAATTCTTTATCTGCAAATAACGTCCTGTTTTTTTGAAAATAAAAGCCTAAAAATCTGTCTGATATCATTATAAAATAATCACATGAAAATGCAATGGAAGAATGAATAACAGAAGGGAGAATGGCATGAAATATTATCTTGCAGTAGATATCGGGGCTTCCAGCGGAAGACTGATCCTGGGACACCGGGAGAATGGCAAAATGATTCTGGAAGAAGTGCATCGTTTCGGAAACGGAATGGAGATGCGAAACGGACATCTTACCTGGGATGTAGATCAATTATTTGCTGAGATCATAACCGGAATGAAAAAATGTGCGAAGCTTGGAAAAATTCCGGAGAGTATCGGCGTAGATACCTGGGCCGTGGACTTTGTGCTTCTGGATGCACAGAATCAGCGTCTTGGAGATGCGGTTGGATACCGGGATCACAGAACACAGGGCATGGATGAGAAAGTTTATGAAGTGATCGGGGAGCAGGAACTTTATTTGCGCACCGGCATTCAGAAACAGCCATTTAATACGATTTATCAGCTGATGGCTGTAAAAGAGCAGGCACCGGAGTATATGGAGCAGGCCAAAACACTCCTGATGATACCGGATTACCTGCATTTCCTGCTGAGTGGTCAGAAAGTGACGGAGTATACCAACGCTTCCACCACACAGCTTCTGGACCCGCAGACAAAGGACTGGGACTGGGATCTCATCGATCGGTTGGGCTATAAGAGAGAACTGTTCCAGAAAATCTGTCTTCCGGGTACAAAAATCGGAAGTCTGACACCGGAGATTGCCGCAGAGGTTGGTTTTACCTGTGAGGTAGTCGTTCCGGCAACACACGATACAGGAGCAGCAGTTATGGCGGTTCCGGCCGCAGAAGATCAGGTACTTTATATCAGCTCCGGCACATGGTCCCTGATGGGAACAGAAGTGAAAGAAGCAATCTGTACCGCAGAGAGTCAGCAGTTTAATTTCACCAATGAGGGTGGATATGATTACCGTTTCCGTTACCTGAAAAACATTATGGGAATGTGGATGATCAATTCCGCACGAAAAGAGCTGGCACCGGATATGAGTTTTTCCGACATCTGCGAAGGTGCGGCAAAACAGAGTATTTCATCCATGGTAGATGCGAACTCTGATCGGTTCCTTGCACCGGAGAGCATGGCAAAGGAAGTGCAGAACGCCTGTGCTGAGAGCGGTCAGCAGGTTCCGGAAGGAATTTTGGAGACAGCGGCAGTTATCTACAACAGTCTGGCAGAATGTTATGCACAGACTGCACGGGAAGTCGAGCAGATGACCGGTGTAAGTTATGACTGCATCCACATCATCGGCGGTGGCGCAAATGCAGATTATCTGAACCGCCTGACAGCAAAAGCCTGCCAGAAAAAAATCTATGCGAGACCGATCGAGGCAACTGCCATCGGAAATATTTCCGCACAGATGATCGCTGCCGGTGAATTGGAAAATTTAAAAGATGCGAGAGCATGTATTTATCATTCTTTTGACATCGTTGAGTATGAAGGAGGACGTATATGTTAGTAGAAACAAAGGCAAAAATTGGTGTTTTTTCTATCGCGCTGGGCGCATATCTGCCACAGTTCCCATCTCTGGTGCCGGAATTTGAGCAGCAGTATGAAGCATTCAAAAAAACAATTCCGGATACCGTAGAAATTGTTGACGGAGGCATTGTTACCACAAAAGAGCTGTCCATGGCAGCAGGCGATAAATTCCGTGCAGCGGATGTAGATCTGGTTATTTTACAGCTGCTTACTTATGCAACAAGTTACAACATGCTTCCGGCCATCCGTGATCTGAACGTACCGGTTGTTCTGGTGAACGTACAGAAAAAGAAAGCGCCGGATTATGAAAATACAGATACTGCAACATGGCTGGGTGAATTATATGCATGTGGCGCAGTTGGCGAGATGGTCGCAGACCTTGAGCGCGCAGGCAAGAGACATGCTGTTATCACCGGTGTTGTAGAAGGCGGAGACGAGTATGTTGCACAGGAAATCGATGAGTGGTGCCGTGCAGCCCAGGTAAGAAGAAGATTCCGTTACACAAACATTGCTCAGATCGGCAGACCGTATCCGGGCATGATGGATCTCTACATTGATGAGACAAACCTTTACAACCGTATAGGTCTGTATACCAAACAGTTTGACTGGGAGAAAATGTGGGCTATCGCAGATCATATCACTGACGAGACAGCGATCCGTGCAAAAGCAGAAGAAATCCTGGATACCTTTGATATCGAAGGTGGAGCGACGGTTGAGACTGTCTGGGATATGGCAAGATACGTGGTTGCTTTCGAGGAATGGGTAAAAGCAGAAGATATTGCCCTTGTAGCATCCCATTACGATGGATTCGCACAGGGTGTTGCAGGAAAATTAGACAGTATGCTGATCCCGGCGTTTTCCATGTTGATCAAACAGGGTACTGCATGTGCGGTAGAAGGTGATATGAAAGTAGCCATGGCCATGAGCATCCTGAAAACAATCTCCGGAACAGGCCAGTTGTCTGAGATGTACTCCATCGATTTTGATAAAGACATCTGCATTATCGGACATTCCGGATCCGGCGATGCTGATATTTCACAGGCGCGCAAACCGTCCATGAAGATCGTTGATGTATTCCATGGAAAAACAGGCGGCGGCTATCTGACACAGTTCTATCCGCCGACAGGAGATGTGACTTACCTTGGAATCACACAGGATAAAGACGGACATTTCAAATTTGTCGTTGCAGAAGGTGTAAACGAAGACGGTCCGATCTTCACATTCGGCGATACAAATATGAGAACCAGATTTTCCATCGGTGCAAGAGAATTCTGTAACAGATGGAGTGAGGCAGGACCGACCCATCATATGGCAGCAGCAGTAGGAAGACATATTGACACAATCCTGAAAGTTGCCAAGATTTTGGATGTACCGGTTGATATTATTTGTAGATAATTGTTAATATGAAATATATAGCTGCGTATGCAGCAGAATGGAGAAAATATGAAATTTTTAGATGCAGAATTTGTACAGGGATTTATCAGAATGGCAGATGACGGCTGGAATCAGGGCTGGCATGAAAGAAACGGCGGAAACCTTTCCTATCGTGTAAAACCGGAAGAAGTAGAGAGCGTAAAAGAAAACTTTGAAGCAAAAGAGTGGCAGGCTATCGGAACAAGCGTACCGAATCTTGCAGGTGAGTATTTCCTGGTAACAGGCAGCGGCAAATATTTCCGTAACGTCAGCATCAAACCGGAAGACAGCATCTGCATGATCGAGCTGGACGACAAAGGAGAGAACTACCGTATCGTCTGGGGACTTGTAAACGGCGGCAGACCGACTTCTGAGCTTCCAAGCCACCTGATGAACCTGGAAGTAAAGAAACTTCAGGATGAGAGATATCGTGTTGTATATCATGCACATACCACAAACATCATTGCTCTGACATTCGTTCTTCCGTTAGAGGACCGCGTATTTACAAGAGAGCTGTGGGAGATGGCTACTGAGTGTCCGGTTGTATTCCCGGATGGTATCGGTGTCGTTCCGTGGATGGTTCCGGGCGGAAGAGAGATCGCTGTAGCAACAAGTGAACTGATGAAAA
>CAVAFS010000221.1:0-8072 GCA_963587975.1 Bulleidia sp.
GGCGTATAGGGCGGAATCACCAGAATCGTCCCCGGATGAAACTCATATTCTTTGCCCTCCGCCAGAAACGTACCATTTCCGTGGGTATTTAACAAAATCTCCCAGTAGCCATGCTTGTGCTCTGGAAAACTATAGTGCATTTTTTTCGATCTGCCAATCTCTATGATCTCCATACCCTTTCTTCCCCCTGTTTTTCTTCTGAAAATCCATACAGATTCCCAATATCTTTTATATATATCTCCATTCTTGTTATATCTGGCCTTATCATAGCCTTTTATTGTTTTTCTTTGTTAATTAATGTACAAAGTGCCTTTTTTCTCCTCTATAATAGCAAAAACAATGCGTTTTGTCCATGTCATTGACTGCTATTGTCTATCGTTTCTCAGCCTCTTTTTTCGTATAATGAATTTAACAAAATAAGAGAAAACTCGAAAGAAAGGATGTATTTTATTATGGGTATCAAATCAAGTGTAAGCTTATACAGTTTACAGTATCAGTATTTACGCGGTAACATGGATCTGGACCAGATCGTTGGCTACGTTATGAGCCTTGGTGCTGACGGTATCGAGCTTCTTCCGGATCAGATGCTGAAAGGCACACCGAATCCTACGGAAGAGACTTACGCAGCATGGGATAAAATTATTGAAAAACATCATCCGGGACTTGCCTGCGACGATATTTTCCTGAATACAAATTTATATGCAAACCGTACATTAACAAAACGTGAGTGTGTCGACCTGATCAAACAGGAGATCGTTATGGCACACCGCCTGGGATTCAAAGTAATCCGTCTCGTTTCCATGGTTCCTGCATGGATCCTTGAGCCGTGTCTGGAGACAGCTGCAAAATACGATGTTTCCCTCTGTATCGAAATCCACGGCGGACTTGGTTTCGGCGTTCCGAAAACAGAAGAATTCCTGGAGGAAATGATCCGTCTGGACTCCCCGTACATCGGTATCGTTCCGGACACAAGTATTTTCTGCCGCAGACCACCAAGAGTTGTAGATGAGTACTGCATGGACGTATACGGCACAAATCCGGATCTGGTAAAATATGTCAATGACGTATTTGCAAGTGGAAAAGATACGTTCCATATCAGATTAAACAACAACGGACAGAATCCGGAGATGGACAAATACATCAAAGATCCTGCAAAAGATATGTTCTATGCAACAAACGCCGATGGTTATGAAAACGTACCGTTAAGCGTTATGGATCCATTTGCAAAATACATCCAGCACTTCCACTTCAAACTGTATGAAATGACAGATGAAGGCGTAGAGTACTCCATGGATTACGAAGAAGTCATCAAATATCTGCATGAGCACAACTACAACGGATATGTTTCCACAGAGTACGAAGGAAACCGCTGGGTAAAACCGGATCAGTACATTCCGGACAAAGAACAGGTTGCAGCTCATCAGAAACTGATTCAGAATCTTATCAAGAAATACGAAGGTTAGGAGGAATTCGGACATGTTTGATAATAATGTATTTATACCAGGAACCTGTCACAATGTAGAAGAAGACGGAAAAATCATCGGTTATGAAATGGATACACACATTACCTATTACAGAGGCATTCCGCTTTCCATGATCAACTTCCTCGCTGTTGAAGTAGATGGCGTGAAAGTACCGGCTGAGAATATTCGTTTCACACCGGATCACATTGACTGGTTTTCTTTGGACGAGATGAAGACAGTCGGAACCATTAAATGGGAGTATGGCACACCAGGAACTGTACGTGTTCTGCAGGAGGGCGGACTTTCCAAAGGTTCTCATGAGGTGCATCTGACGGTTTGCACCAGAACAGCTTATATTCCAGTGCCACTGGAAGGAAATATGACCAGAACGGTGGTTATTGATTAAGCTTCTTTTGTGGCTAAAATTTAGGGTTACGAAAGCGCCAGTCATCACTCTTACCTCTGCGGCTAACAATCGCTCGCTGAGGAAAGAGTGCCTGACTGGCGCTTAATTTACGTACGCATCCCAGTAAAGTTTATAACATTATAAATTATCTATATACCTGTCGTAAATCTTCTTGCAACGGTACATCTTTTTGTGGTACAACTTCTACTGCTAACGTATCATCAAATGTCATCAAACTAAGTTTCATCTTCTCCTCCACACAATACAAAGTATATTACTTAGCATAACGAAATAAATAACATCGTAACTTATATTGAGAAATCAGCGAATCCTTCTGCGGCAAGCGATTCAGTGAGAGACCGAGTTTTGCGCGAGCGGGAAACGACCAGCTTTTATCGGAGTTGGAAGTGAGCGCGATAAAACCGAAGCAAAACGAGGGTAACGAGCGACTAGCTGACGTAGAAGGATTCGCTGATTTTTCATTAAATACCTACAGTTTTATCGTCCGATCCTCCTGACTGGACTGAAAACTTGCCAATACCGCCCGCAGGGCATTGACCGACCGATCATCAGCTGCATTGGTCCACTCCCCGCTTTCCAGTTCCCGGATAAATTCACGGATCACACCGGACTCCCGCTGATTTGTGTTTGTCATCATCATGTCAAGATCATAGTAAATCTTGTCCCCACGGTCTGTACTGATCTGAATCGTATGTTCACTGTTATCGTAAATACGCATCAGCCCCTTGGTACCAAAAATGACCGTGGAATTATCCTCTTCGCCATAATCCGTCCAGCTGACCGTCATCGTGCCAAATACACCACTCTCCATTTTGAAAATACAAATGGCATTGTCCTCAAGTTCGATCATATTTCCTTCTGCATCTCTCTTGTCCAGCGTCATAACCTTTGCAGTCACTTCCGTGATATTATCGTCCAGCAAATACTGGATGAGATCTGTTTTGTGAATACCAAGGTCTGCCATGGCTCCCATAGAAGCAATTTTTTTGTCGAAAAACCAGATCGGTCCGGACATTTTTTCTGTATCGTCGGTGGCCAGCCATTTCTCCGGTCCACCATGGCAAAACGTTGTCTTAAAGGTCAATGGCTTTCCGATCAGTCCCTGCTCGATCAGCTCTTTGGCCCGAATATGTCCCGTATTAAATCGCTGATTCTGACCAATCATCAGAAAACAATTGTGCTCTTTTGCTGTCTGCAGCATCTGCTCGCACTCCTCGATGGAAGTAGCCATTGGTTTTTCGCATAATACATGCTTGCCCGCCTGCATCGCGCGGATACTCACATCCGCATGCATATTATTTGCCACGCAGACACTGACCGCATCAATGGAGGCATCCGCCAGCATTTCGTCGATGGATTCATACACTTTTCCACCATATCTGTCCGCTAATGCCTGCGCCCGCGGCATTTTTGCATCGTAATATCCTGCAATCTCTACCTTTTTATTGGAATCATACTCCGGTACATGACGCCGCTGTGCGATTCTTCCACATCCTATTACTCCTACTCTGACCATATTCGTCTTCTCCTCTCCAACTCTGTCAGCAATCTGTTTTATTGCTGACATTCTCTGGAAACTGATCGTTTCCTAAATTAAAATAGTATCTATAAACATCCCCATGAATTTTCTATCCTTATTTTACAATCACTATTTTATGTACTAATAGCACAATTGCGTCAAAACTATGGACAAAACGAATATCTGCATCCAATTTTCTCCCTGTTTGTCGAATTATCCTCATTTTCTTATCCCCAACAACACATTTGCTATTCATTTCAAAATTTTATGGTATTGTCCATTTACCATATTTCTACTTTCCTGCTCATATCATTTCATTATGCGGGTTTTTACAAACTTTTTGGAGTTGTTTCATTGAACAAATGTTGAAAATTCAGATTCTATTTTTACTACTTTTTCGACAGGTAAATCTTTTCAAAACGGTGTCTTTCCAGTATGATAGATGTATGAAACATATCCGTATGACGCAGCGGTTCAACCAGTGTTCAATCCGCGTCATACCAAGGGCAACTACGATATAAAATCTGGAGGAAAATAACTATGACAAACAAAGAACTTGTATTGAAATTTTACGATGAAGTATTTAACAACTGGGATATTTCAAATCTTGATGACTACATGAAAGATGATTACATCCAGCACAATCCGACTGCACCGGACGGAAAAGAAGGTTTTGTAGAATTCACAAAATTTTTCTTTGGTCTGAAACCACATATGGATATCATTCATATCGGCGAAGATGGCGATATCGTATATGTATTCTTCAAATGCACACTGGAGAATGGTGCCATCAATAAAGTATGTGATATCTACCGCATCGAAGATGGAAAACTGGCTGAGCACTGGGATGTGGTAGAGCATAACGTGCAGGATATCGTGCCGGTACACAACAACGGACTTTTCTAGTGGCTAAAAATTTTGGTTAATGAAAGCGTCCCCAATTTATTTTGTCTTGTTAGCTAACAATCGCTTTCCAAGAAAAAATAAATTGGGGACGCATTTACGTTGTGATAATCATAAAATTTTACGCCACGGCGCAATACACGACATGCGTACATTTAATGCATACTTTACTCAACTCTATGTTGTACGCGCAGATTTACATTACAAAAAATCCTTAAAATATTCGTGTTCCAAATGCGAACCATCACATGTGGCTATATACTTGTGTGACACACGGCATCACTGGATATAAAGCTATCAATCCAATACTGAAACGGGAAAATCGGAGAAATTTATCTCAGCGAGCGATTAAGCGAACGACCGAGTTTTGCGAGTTTTGCGCGAGTGGAAGACGACCAGCTTTTATAGGAGTCGAGAACGAGCGCGGTAAAACCGAAGCAAAACGAGGGTAGTGAACGTCTAGCGAACGAGATAAATTTCTCCGATTTTTCCTTCATTTACCTACCGATAGCCAATACTACGCAAGCCCCATAAGGCGCTGCACCAGTCTTACGGCATCGGCCGCATCCTTGGAGTAGCCATCGGCACCAATTTCATCCGCATAACTCTGCGTGATAACCGCACCACCGATGATCACCTTTGTATCGAGATTTTTTTCTCTGACAAGCTCCACCACATCTTTCATGCGCATCATGGTTGTTGTCATCAGCGCTGACAATGCAATGATATCCGCTTTTTCATCAATGGCCGCCTGCACGATGACTTCCTTGGCCACATCTTTTCCCAGATCTACCACACGGAAACCATAGTTTTTCAGCATCAGTGCCACCAGATTTTTTCCAATATCATGAATATCGCCTTCCACAGTCGCAATGACAATGGTCACCTTCGGACCAGTCTCATCACCGGAAGCCAGCATCGGCTCCAGATATTCAATGGCTTTTTTCATGGTCTCTGCACTGGCAATGAGCTGCGGCAGGAAATAAATCTGCTTTTCGAAAAGGTCTCCTACCTCATTGATGGCAGGAATCAGTTCCTCACTGACGATCACGCCTGGTTCCATACCGGCTGCCAGTCCTGCTTTGACCTCGTCCAGAATAATCTTCATAGAACCGTTTAATACCGCTTTATAAATTGTGCTGTGTTCTACGGATGTCTCCGCAGAGGTTTTCTCTGCCGGAGCTGCTATTTCTTTTTTCGGCTCAGGTTTTCCTGCTGTTTCAGCCTTCTTTAAAAGCTCAGTTTTTTTTTTCGCGTCAAACTCTGCCATGCGGTTGATGTAATTCAGATCCGCACCGGTTTTGTTCAACAGTAAATCACTGGCTGCTGCCAGGTTCATCATGATATCACTGGATGGATTTGCAATCGCCATGGTCAGTCCGTTCTGTAATGCCATGGTTACAAATGCTGCATTGACATATCCGCGGTTCGGCAGTCCAAAGGAAATATTGGATAATCCGCCAACGGTTGCCAGTCCCAGTTCTTCTTTGCAGTAACGAATGGTTGCCAATGTATCCAGCGCTGCGTTTTTGTTTGCGCCGACCGTTGCCACCAGTCCGTCTACTACGATATCTTCTTTGCACATGCCAAGTTCTAATGCACGGTCAAGAATTTTATGAATAATTTCCTTCTTTTCATCAATATCCTTCGGCAGGCCTGCATCAGACAGCGGCAGTAAAATAAACATTGCTCCGTATTTTTTTGCAATCGGAAGCAGTTTTTCAAATTTTTCTTTCTCCAGTGAAATGGAGTTGATCAGAGCACGTCCCGGATAATGACGAAGGGCAGCCTCAATGATGTCCACATGACTGGAATCGATACACAGTGGAAGGGTTGTAGTCATGGTCACTTCCTGAATCGCTTCCAGCATCATAGCTTTCTCATCAATTCCATTCATTCCCATGTTGATATCGAGAATGTGCGCTCCCATCTCTTCCTGCTCTTCCGCCATATCACAGACAACGTCCATGCTTCCCTGGCGAAGAGATTCCTGCAGTGCTTTCTTTCCGGTTGGATTGATACGTTCGCCGATCACAAGGAACTGTCCGTCAAGGTCAATTTCCTGCAGTGCACGCTCGGAAGCAAGTACACGTTTGTGCTCTTTCATCACCGGAACCGGTGCGATATCTTTTGTTGTCTCTACCAGGCGTGCAATATGCTCCGGTGTCGTTCCACAGCATCCGCCAAGCACAGCTGCTCCGGCTTCCATTAAAAGCGGTCCGAAAGATGCAAATTCTTCCGGTCCCATATCATAAATTGTCTCACCGTCTACCATCTGTGGCAGTCCTGCATTCGGTTTTGCCAGAATCGGTACGTTTGCATATTTTTTCATCTGACGGACCATTACTGCCATTTTCTCCGGTCCGGTGGAACAGTTGATACCAACAACGTCTGCTCCAAGACTCTGCAGTACGACCATACAGCCTTCCGGTGTATTTCCGTATAATGTCTTTCCTCTTTCATCGAAAGTCATGGACACCATGATCGGCAGATCACAGGTCTCTTTGATGGCCAAAACTGCTGCTCTGGTCTCTGCAAGGCTCATCATTGTCTCTACGACAAAAAGGTCTACGCCTGCTTCATACAGGATTTTCGCCTGTTCTTTGTAAATATCAATGAGTTCCTCCAGTTCCAGATCGCCCATCGGCTCCAAGCTCTCGCCTGTCATGGTCATATCACCGCAAACCAGCCCTTTGTCGCCAGCGGCTTCTTTACAAAGCTGCACCAGCTTTGTATTGATCTCTACGATTTTATCGGCCAGACCGTATTCTTCTAATTTAATTCTGTTTCCGGAAAAAGTCGGTGCATACAGAATCTGTGTACCTGCTTCAATATAACGTTTCTGCAGGTCTACGATCACATCCGGGTGGTCTAAAATCCACTGCTCCGGGCATACACCAGTTGGCATACCGGCTTTCTGCAGGTTGCTTCCTGTGGCTCCATCCAGAAATACCGGACCTTTTTCCAACAGTCCATAAAGTTCTTCTTTTGTCATTTCAACTCTCCTATTGTGCTTTCCGCGCATCGATGATCCGGCAGATCAGGGATACCCGGTTAAATGGTGTCATAAAATAAAATCCGTCAGCTACATCTTCCAGCTTTTCCATCACGGCCAGGGAAATGCGGACTGCAACGTCCTCCGCCTCTGCGCGGCTCATATCCGGCCGATACTGCGCAACGATCTCATCCGGCACCTGAATGCCCGGCATCTCGTTTTTGATAAACATCGCATTACGATAGCTGACTAACGGCATAATACCACATAAAATCTTTGTGTTCAACTCCCGTTTCATTCTGGCCAGCTTTTCTACTTCCTCATCCGAGTAAATTGGCTGTGTCATAAACCAGGAAGCCCCTGCATCAATTTTCTTCTGCATGCGCTCGATCACTTTGTCCGTGTTGGCCTGATTCTGATTCAGGGCTCCGCCGTAAGAAAAGGCATCCTGCAGGAAAATGTCCTGATTCAGCTCTTTTACATAATCCATAAAGCGAATGGAATTAAAATCAAAGACACTCTTTGTGTTGTCACGCTCTCCGGAAGGTACCGGGTCACCGGTAACGATCATCAGGTTGCGGATTCCGTTGATATGGGCTCCCAGAAGTGTGGAATGCATGCTGATACGGTTTCTGTCACGGCAGGCAATATGCGGCATCACAGGAATATCCACCATGGAGCTCACTTTTGCCGCCAGAAGTACGGAATCTGCACGGGCTCTCGCCAGCGGAGAATCCGCAATAGTAATAATGTCCACACCACTCT
>CAVAFS010000222.1:0-1732 GCA_963587975.1 Bulleidia sp.
CTGCTGTACTGTTATTAAATGGTATGAGAATCTGGCAAAGAAATTTAATATACCGTTGATCATGATCGACTGCCCGTTTAATTCCAACTTTGAAGTGGACCCTTCCAATGTTGCATTTGTAAAGGCACAGCTTCTGGATGCAATTGAAAAGCTGGAAGAATTTACAGGAAAGAAAATGGATTGGGATCGTTTCCGTGAAGTAATGAAGATTTCGAATGAAACTGCAATGTGGTGGAAGAAAGCAACGGATCTTGCGATGAATACACCATCTCCGTTTGCCGGCTTTGATATGTTTAATTATATGGCGGTCATCGTATGTGCAAGAGGAACAGTTGCCGGACGTGACCTGTTTAAAAAATGGTATGAAGAGCTGGAAGAGAAAGCAAAAGAAGGAAAAGGTCCATTCAAAGATGTAGAAGAAAAGTATCGTATTCTCTGGGACGGAATTGCCTGTTGGCCGTATCTGGCACCAACATTTAAGATTTTGAAGAAAAATGGAATTAATGTTGTTACATCTACTTATCCGGAATCATGGACATTACTGTATGAATTAAATGATTTGGCAGGAATGGCACAGGCCTATGATGCAATTTATGTACAGCGAAATGTAGATTATGCAATTGACCGTTTGTTGAAGAGGGCAAAAGAATTTCATATCGATGGAGCACTTTTCCATTCGAACAGAAGTTGTAAAGGTATGGATTTCAAACAGTATGAAATGCAGAGAAGACTGGAAGCAGAACTGGGAATTCCATCTGTTATCTTTGATGGTGATCAGACAGATCCAAGTGTATTTTCTGAGGCACAGTATGAAACACGTGTGCAGGCGCTGGTCGAGATGATGGAAGAGCGGAAGAATAAAGGTAAGGAGGCATAATCATGAGTGTGGAAATTTTAATCAAAGAACTTAGTGATAAGGGAAGGAATCCGAAAGAAGCCATTTTTGCATCCATGAAAGAAACCGGGAAAAAGGCAGTAGGCTGTTTCCCAATTTATCTTCCGGAGGAAATTATCTATGCATCCGGAATGCTGCCAATCGGCATGTGGGGCGGACAGACTTCCATGGTAGAAGTTGACCGGTACATACAGGGATTTGGATGTTCTATCATGAGAGCAAATATGGAACTTGGCATTCGTGGAGAATATAAATTTCTGGAAGCAATCATTATCCCGACTTATTGCGATACGATGAAATCCATTCTCGCAAACTGGGTGATCGCGATCAAAGAGCCGAAGGTGCTTCCGTATACGGTATTACAAAATCGCTACAGTTCCGGCTCACTGGAATTCATCATTAATCAGAATGAACGACTGAAAAAAGAACTGGAAGAAATTACCGGTAAAGAGATCAGTGATGAAGCACTGGAAGATGCTTTTACTGTATATGAAGAGTATCGGAGAGCTGTTCGTAAATTTACAGAACTGGTAAAAGATTATCCGGTTACACTGACGCCTACGATTCGCCATCTGATTTTAAAAGCGGCATGGTTTATGGATAAAAAGATTTATACCGGGAAATTAAACGAACTGATCGCAACATTGGAAAAAGAAAAAAAAGAAAAAAAATCCGGAGCCAAAGTGGTTGTTACAGGATTGATGATGGAGCCGGTAAGTCTGTTGGATGCATTTACAGATATGGACTATACCATTGTGTGTGATGATCTGGCACATGAGAGTCGTCAGTTCAGGACGATTTCCAGAACAGAGGGAAGTGTGATGGAAAGAGTTGCAT
>CAVAFS010000222.1:1742-6703 GCA_963587975.1 Bulleidia sp.
GAGTTGCATACCGCATGATCGACCTGCGCGGAGATACATTTTTCTATGAAGAAGATAAAAGCAAAGGAAAAAATCTGATCAGGGCTGTGAAAGATAACCAGGCGGATGGGGTTGTGGTATGTATGTACAAATTCTGTGATCCGGAAGAATTTGATTATCCAGTGTATAAGAAAGAACTGGAAGACGCAGGAATTCCGATCCTCTACCTGGAAGTGGATCAGCAGATGGATTCCATGGAACAGATCCGTACCAGATTACAGACGTTCAGTGAGATGCTTGATTAGTAATAGGAAAGGAAGCCGCCTATGTTTTTGGGAATAGATATTGGTTCTTCATCCTCAAAGGTAGTTGCTGTTGATGAAAATAAAAAAATGCTGGGGTATGTTGTAAAGAATATCGGAACGGGCACCAATGGAGTGGATCTCTGTATGAGTGAACTTATGGAAAAGCTGCATATAACATGGGAAGATGTTGAGTACAGTATTGTGACCGGATATGGGAGATTCACTTACGACAGAGCAGATAAACAGATTACAGAGATCACCTGCCATGCAAAAGGTGTGGTGTCGATATATCCGAACGCACGAAGCATTATTGATATTGGTGGTCAGGATGCAAAAGCGATTCAGTTGAAGGAAGACGGAACGATTGAGAATTTTGTGATGAATGAAAAATGTGCAGCAGGAACAGGACGATTCTTTGAGGTAATGGCACGTGTCCTGAATTGCAAAATTGACAAACTGGCAGAATTGGCTGATTCAGCAGAAGAATCTGTTGCAATTTCGAGTACATGCACAGTATTTGCTGAATCTGAAGTGATCTCACAGCTTGCATCTGGGGCATCTCTTGCCTCAGTAGCGAAAGGTGCACATATCGCTGTGGCAAAAAGAGTCTGTGGACTTGCAAAAAGAATTACATTGAGACCAGAGCTTGTGATGACCGGTGGAGTCGCTTTGAATGATGCGATGGTAAAGTGCATGGAAGAACAGCTTGGCATGAGAGTAGTCACACCGGAAAATCCACAAATCATGGGTGCTCTTGGAGCAGCAATGTTTGCAGTGGAAAAATATATGAAAAATCAGTGCAAATAGAAAGGAAAAGGAAAAATGGAAGATTGGAGAAAAATTTACAAAGAAAAGCTGATGACTGCAGATGAAGCAGTAAAACTTGTAAAATCCGGCGAACGCTGGCAGACGACACATGCGACAGCAGAATCTATGGTTCTTGCGAATGCACTGTGCAGAAGAGCAGATGAATTAAAAGATGTGAAGTTATGGCAGGGACTGAACTGGGGAGATGCGCCATATTGTGATCCAAAATATCATGGTCATCTGGATGTCGATACCGTTTTTTGTGGGCCGGCAACAAGAATTGCAGTTGCTGAGCAAAGAGGACATTTTGGTCCGATGAGTGTTTCCATGGTAGACCGTGCATTTGCAAGTACCAGACCGGTGGACGGTCTTCTGGCACATGTGACACCGCCGGATGAGAACGGATATGTCAATCTTGGCGTTTCCGTAGATTTTGGAGCTTCCTCTGTACGCCATGGAAAGAAAATTATTGCACATGTAAATAAATATATGCCGTGGGTATATGGTCATTATAATACGATCCATGTATCAGAATTGGATGCAATCGTTGAAGAAGATGTGCCATTATTGAATATTCCACCGATTGATGATACAGATCCTACATCCACAAAGATCGGTGAATTAATTGCAGATCTGATTCCGGATGGTGCCTGCCTGCAGATGGGCCAGGGAAAGGTTCCAAATGCAATCTTAAAATGTCTGAGTGACAAAAAAGATCTTGGTATCCATACAGAAGTATTTTCCGATAACCTGATTCCGTTGATTGAAAAAGGCGTAGTAAATGGTTCTAAGAAGAATATTGATACCGGAAAGATTACAGCAATGTTTATCCAGGGATCACAGGATTTATATGATTTTGTAAATAAGAATGAAATGATCAACATTATGCCGGGCTTTTACACCAATAACCCGATCAATATTGCCAAAAATGATAAAGTATGTGCCATCAATGCCTGCCTTCAGGTAGACCTTACCGGTCAGGTAAACTGCGAGTGGAACCGTGGAAAAATCTGGAGTGGTGTCGGAGGACAGAGCGATTTCCTGAGAGGGGCAGCATTGTCAAAGGACGGACGCCCGATTCTGTGTCTGCCGTCGACAGCAGCACATGGAACAGTATCCAGAATTGTCGGATGTATCCCGGAAGGCACACCTGTCTCCACAGCACGAATTGATGTTCACTGGGTGGTAACGGAATATGGAGCAGTAAATTTGTTTGGTATGAGTCTGGAAGAAAGAGGTCAGGCACTGATCTCCATTGCGCATCCAGATTTCAGAGATCAGCTACAGAACGAATTTGATGCTTACTGGCGTAAAATGAGATAGTGTTTTTATCCAGATAGGGGAATTTTAGAGGATGAAAGCATTTATTAAGAGGAGAATGATGAGATGCGGATCAAATCAAAAAAAGTATTGGTATGTTTATTGACAGCAGTCATGATATTAGGGCTTATATCGGTAGCAGGATGTGGTTCAAAAAGCAGTTCTTCGGGGCAGGATGGCGTATATACCTTTGTGTATGCAGGAACTGTCGCAGATTCCCATCCGATGGCAATCGCGATGAAGCAGGCAGCCGAGGATCTGAAGGAAGCTTCGGATGGCAGACTGATCATGAAAGTTTATACGAACAACACATTAGGTGACTCCCGCTCTAATATAGAGCAGATGCAGGTAAATGGTACGATCAAAATGGGTGAAGTTGGTACAGCAGCATTATCCAGCTTTACAGATATTTTCAAACCATTGCAGCTTCCGTTCCTTTTTACAAGCAAGGAACAGGCCTTTGCATTCTTTGATTCGGAAGAAGGAGAGAAACTGGAAGATCAGTCGGCAGAGGAAGTCGGAGTAAGACCGATTGCATGGTTTTATAACGATTCCAGAACAGTTACAAATTCAAAACATGCGATAGAAACACCGGAAGATATGAAAGGACTCAAGATTAGAGTTCAGGAATCAGATCTGTACCTGGAAACATTTACAACGCTTGGTTCTTCACCGATTTCGATGTCTTTTGCGGAGGTATTTACAGGATTACAGCAGGGAACGATTGATGGTCAGGACAATGGCATTGCACTTACTGTCAGCCAGAAGTTTAATGAGGTTCAGGAATATTATACAGACCTTCATCATGTCATAGATATGGCTCCAATCCTTATTTCAGAAGACTGGTATGAGTCGCTTCCGGATGATCTTCAGAAAATTCTGAAGGATACAATGGAACAGGCAGCTCAGAATGAACGTGATATGATGGATGAGTATTACGAAGATTACATGACAGAAGTGGAAAAAACGACGCAGATTACGACGCTTACTGATGAACAGAGACTTGCATTCCGTGAAGCATGCTCAAGTGTATATGACTGGTTTTATGAGAAATATCCGGAGCTGAATGCAGAGGAACTTGTTGCTTATGTCAACTCGATGGATGTCGAATAGGGGGGGAAGGTTATGAAAGTAATACGTTGGCTGGATAAACATTTGGAAGAAGTTATTTCTGTAATTCTTCTTGCAAGTATGACGTTTGTGGTAGCATATCAGATCATTATGAGACTGATCGGAAGACCAGCTACATGGTCGGAAGAGTCAGCAAGGTATATGTTTGCATGGCTGATTTACATATCTTCGGCATATGCAGTAAAAAAACGGTCACATATTAAAGTTGAAATTTTGTCACTCGTACTAAAGAAAAAGGGCAATCTGATCCTGGATCTGGTATCAGATGCTGCGTTCCTTATATTCTCACTGGTTATCATGAGATACGGCTGGCCTTATGTTACAAAAATGGCATTTATTTACCAGCAGAAATCACCTTCTCTGGAGATTAACATGGCAATCCCATACTTCTCCTTTGTGATTGGATTTACATTTATGGCTATTCGTCTGGTTCAGGACATGGTGTTACGTGTAAAAGAATACAAAGTCGGAGACGATGAGGCTTCTGCTATAGAAGAAAAGGCATAAGGAGGTCGGATATGGAAGCTTTAATTATTTTCGTAGTATTTTTTATCGCTGTATTTTTGAGTATTCCGATTGGAATCGCTATGGGACTTGCCGTTATCGTATATATTTTTGCGCAGGGAACCATTGATTTTAACTATATTGTAAGTGGTATGTTTACAGCAACAGATTCTTTCCCGCTGATGGCAATTCCATTCTTTATCCTGTCAGGTGCACTGATGGAAGGCGGTGGATTATCGAAGCGGCTGGTCAACTTTTTTGATTCACTGGTAGGACATTTTACAGGCGGACTTGCAATCGTTACAGTTGTAACGTGTATGTTCTTCGGAGCGATTTCCGGTTCTGCTCCTGCTACTGTAGCTGCAGTAGGAACGATCATGGTTCCGACGATGGTAGAAAAAGGTTATGACAAGAAATTTTCCATTGCGTTGATTGCGGCTTCCGGATGCCTGGGAACGATTATTCCGCCAAGTATTCCGATGGTTATGTATGGTGTGGCGACAGGAGCATCTATCAGTACGCTGTTCTCAGCAGGTATTGTTCCGGGTGTTGTATGTGGACTGATGCTGATCGTTCTTTCTGTATTTGTCTGCAAGAAGAAAGGATTTGTTGGAAATGGACAGAAATTCTCGTTCAAGAGAGTATTCCTTGAATTAAAAGATGCGATCTGGGCAATTTTTGTGCCGGTTATTATTCTGGGTGGTATTTACGGTGGATTCTTTACACCGACAGAGGCAGCAGTAGTTGCTACCGTATATTCCCTGATCGTTGGTATCTTTGTTTATAAAGAACTGAAATGGAAAACAATCTTTGAGAGATTTGCATCTTCCGCAAATACAACAGGTACAATCTTGATCATTGTAGGTGTTGGAACCATTCTCGGTCGTGTTCTGACACTCGAGGGTGTGCCAACAC
>CAVAFS010000223.1:0-2639 GCA_963587975.1 Bulleidia sp.
GACTTATCCATATGTGACAGATGAGTGGATCGAAGAGTTAAAAACTCTGATGAAAAAATATAAGTTACAGCCGGTCTGCTGGAGTGCATACCTGGATATGGGACTTGCAACCGGACGTGATTTGACAGAAGACGAGATTATTCAATATACTGTAAATGATCTTATTTATGCGAAAAAAGCGGAATTCCCGATCGTTCGTTCCCAGTTTTCCATCACACCGGAGATCTTTGTAAAAATGATCCCGTTCTGTAAAAAACTGGATATGAAGCTGACCATTGAGTTACATCATCCGCATTTCCCGAAACATCCGCTGTGGCAGCAGTATGTGGAAATCTGCCGTGGTGTCGGAAAAGGCGTGCTTGGTATCGTTCCGGATTTCGGAATCTTTATCAACACACCGCACAAATTATGGTGTGATCAGGCACTGGAGATGGGATTTGATCCGGAGAAATTCGGTAAACTGGTAGATCTGCACAAAGCAGGTGTTTCCCTTGAGGATGCACAGAATCAGCTGTCACTGGATGACAACGAGAAGCAGATCGCAGCAAGCATGTACGATGAGTATGAAACCAGATGTAATCCGGAGGAGATTAAAGATATCATTGACGTGGCATTCTACATGCATGGAAAATTCTACTATGCAGAGGAAGGTCAGAATGATCCGAGTATTCCATATGATGAAATCCTGAAAGCAGTGGCCGAGACCGATTATGACGGATTTATCGCATGCGAGTATGAGGGACATCATTTTACGGACGAGATTCCGGCCGCACAGCAGCTTGGTCGTTATGTAGCAATGTGCAGAAGAATCGTCGGAGATTCCATTGTAGAGGCATAAGAGAATCGAAAAAACAAAAACGGAGGAAACAAACATGGCAAACCTTAGATTTGGTATTATCGGATTTGGTTTCATGGGACATGAGCACATGACTTTATTATCCGATTTTGATGGCATTGATGTGATCGCTATCTGTGATATTGAAGCAGATCAGATGAACGATGCACCGGAAGGCGTTGCAAAATATACAGATGCAGCAGATCTTCTGGCAAGAGATGATATCGATGTTGTTATCATTTCCGCAAATAACAACCAGCATCTGAAACTGGTTAAAATGGCAGCAGCAGCAAAGAAAAACATTATCTGTGAGAAACCGGTTGCATTATCTATCCCGGATCTCGAGGAGATGGAGAAAGCAGTTGCAGAGAACGGCGTGAAATTTACCGTTCATCAGCAGAGAAGATTTGACCCGGATTACCGCACCATGAAAAATGTATTTGATTCAGACGAGCTCGGTGATATCTACACTGTTCAGACCGGTCTGTACGGATACAACGGAAATATGCATGACTGGCATATTTACCCGGAGCAGGGCGGCGGTATGATGTATGACTGGGGTGTACATCTGATCGATCAGATGCTTTACATGATCCCTGGTAAGATCACATCCGTATTTGCAGATGTAAGAAACGTCATCAATGAGCAGGTAGATGATTACTTCAAAGTTCTGTTGATGTTTGAAAACGGCATTACTGCAGAGGTAGAGCTTGGAACATATTTCCTGAGAGATGAAGAGAGATGGTTCGAGCGTCACTGGTTCATGGGCGGAAACAAAGGATCCGCTTATGTGGACGGCTTCCATCCGGAAGGAAAAATCGTACATACTGCAGGCTTACTGCAGAATGCAGGCCATGGTCGTACCATGACAGCAGCAGGCCCGACAAGATCTTTCGGACCGCCACGCGAAGGCCTGATCCTGAGCAAAGATATCGAGATCGCTCAGACAACGCATCGTATGTATTTTGAAAACTATGTCAAAGCATACCGTGGAGAAGAAGACTTCCTGGTTAAGATTCCGGAAGTAAAACGTGTTTTAAAAGTTATGGATGCAGCAAGATTGTCCGCAAAGACAAGAAAATCTGTAGACTTTGAGGCATAAGTAAACCTGGAAAGACAGGTGCTTTGTGCGCACCTGTCTTTTTTGTACCCAAAAACAGGGAAAAAACCTGTTTTTTCACCGTTTTTTGTTAAAAAGGAGAGATAGAGAATGGATTTTGTGGCATATAATGAGATCCTGATCTGTGAGAAACCGATCAGAAATGAGATTGTAGCAGGAAAGAAAATTGGATATGAGTTTGAGATCCGATATCCATCTTACCGCGGATGTTATCTGAGCTGTATCGAAGACTTGAAGTTTGAGATGGACGGACAGGAGATTCCAAAGGAGACCATCGCTTTCGGGCTGAACGGAAAGGAATTTACGATTTCTGATCTGCCGGAGTTGAATCATGAGTACTGGTATGTAATGAAACCGGCAACGATCCGGGTACAGCAGATCGGTGGTATTGCACCGGGAGAGCATTCCCTTCGTGTATACATGAAACACAGAGTTCCGTATACCGGATATTTCGGTCAGTATCTGACACTGATCAGTGACCGCACCGAGACATTAATGGCTGAGCAATAAGGAAAGAAAAGGAGATTTACGATTATGAATACAGATATTAAAATTGGCGTGTCTCTGTACAGCCTGTCAACGGAATTTATTCACGGAACACTGGATCTGGAAGGATGCCTGAAAGCTGTTCACGATATGGGATACAAAGGAATCGAACTGGTAGCAGCCCAGATGGTACCGGAT
>CAVAFS010000224.1:0-3169 GCA_963587975.1 Bulleidia sp.
ATTTCATACAGAGAAAGCGTTACAGTATTTACAGTTGGTAAGGAGGAATTCTTATGCCAGAAATGATTTATAGTTTTAATGGAAAAGATATCACTATGAATGTGTGTATACAAATTAGGGATGTATTAAAATTATTGCAACAGCATTTTCATATCAGCTTTGAAGAAGCAGCATTGAAATTTTATAAGTCCGAAACATATAAGACGTTGCAGGAAACAGAAAATGGATTATGGGCTGAATCAGCAGAATATATAGCTGACAGGTATTATGAAGAACAGGATAAAATAGCGTGATACAAAATGAAACAAACAAAGAATATTTTATCATGGTTAATAATTGCATTAAATATTGTTGGAGTTGTATGCCTGATTTATTTTGCCATTCCATATTTTACTCATAATGTTACAATAACAAATCCAGATGCAATGTTGCCAGCTGAAGCATGGGATAGTGCAGGAATGGCATTGACATTTGGGTTTATTCCACTTTTGATTGCAAATATTCTCTGCTTTGTAGTTGTAAAAACAAAGCAGAAGTTTGTGTCTTTTTTGTATTTTATTCCGAGCGTAGTGTGCTTAATTACTATGTTGAGTTATTGGATACAGGCGTTGGGATAATATCATCAAATTCCAGTTTGCGCAGGTAAAGAACGTAGATGAAGAGAGCCGGATAGTTTTCCCTGGCAGGCGATTGTTAGCCGCCGGGGCAAACTATCCGGCTCTCTTTTCATTACCTACCGTTTGGACACATACTTTTTCTTACTATTTTACTGATTACCTACCCATTTGTGACGATTTTGTAAGATTAGAAGCAGAAATGTAAGGTAAATCGATGGATTGCATTTTTCCCATTTGTTATGATAGTCTCAACAAAGAAACAAGCATGCTGAAACAAAAAATAAAAACATTCTGCAAGACATGAAATTATGAAAATCGTGAAATATCAGGCAGAACACAGCAAAGGAGTGACCATCATGGCAATTTTGGAAGTAAACAATGTAAAAAAGATATATACGACACGATTTTGCGGCAATCAGGTACAGGCGTTGAGCAACATCAACTTTTCTGTAGAAAAAGGCGAGTACGTAGCAATCATGGGTGAATCCGGTTCCGGAAAAACAACCCTGTTAAACATTCTGGCCGCATTGGACAAACCGACATCCGGTGAAGTCCTGCTCAACGGAAAAAATCTTGTATCCGTCAAGGAAAAAGAGATTTCCGCTTTCCGCCGGGATCATCTGGGATTTGTTTTTCAGGATTTTAACTTGTTGGACAATTTCTCTCTGAAAGATAACATTTTCCTTCCACTGGTACTTTCCGGCATGGATTACAAAGAGATGGAAAAACGTATCCGCCCGATTGCGCAGATGCTTGGAATTACCGATCTTCTTGGAAAATATCCTTATGAAGTGTCCGGCGGACAAAAACAGCGTGCAGCAGTAGCCCGTGCACTGATCACCCGCCCGGAACTGGTTCTTGCAGATGAGCCGACGGGCGCGCTGGATTCAAAGGCAACGGACGGTCTGTTGAAACTTTTCTCCCAGATCAATGCGGAGGGGCAGACCATTGTCATGGTAACCCACAGCACAAAGGCGGCAAGCCATGCAAATCGCATTTTATTTATTAAGGACGGCGAAGTGTTCCATCAGATTTACCGTGGCAATGCGACAAATGAACAGTTGTATGTGAAGATTTCCGATGCGCTGACCGTATTGACGACAGGTGGTGAAGATCATGAGTAATATTTATGTACGTCTGGCAAAGACAAATATTCAGAACAACCGTCAGTTATATCTGCCATATATTATCTCCGGCATCGTTACGGTGATGATGTTTTACCTGATGATGTTTATCAACAACAATCCGGGACTGGATGTCATTCCGGGAGCAACAAACCTGAAAACGATCATGATGCTTGGTGTCGGCGTCGTAGCGATTTTTGCTTATATTTTTATCTTCTACACCAACAGCTTTATAATTAAACGCCGGAAAAAAGAAATTGGTGTGTATAACATTTTAGGTATGGAAAAACGTCACATTGCGAAAGTGCTTGGACTGGAAACGGTGTTTGTGGCAGTGATCGCCATTGTTTGCGGCATTTTATCCGGTATCATTTTTTCTAAATTGATCCTGATGCTGCTTTACCGCATGCTGGGATTTCAGGAAAGTGTAGCATTTTTCATTACGAAAGCAGGAATTACGGAAGCAATTCTGATCTTCGGCGTGTTATATTTGCTGACTTTACTGTACAATCTGTTGCAGATCCGTCTGGCAAATCCGATTGAGCTGTTGCGCGGCGGAAATGTAGGTGAAAAAGAGCCGAAGACAAAAGGTATTATGGCAGTTGCAGGAGCAGCGTGTCTGGCCGTGGCTTATTACATTGCAATCACCACACAGAATCCTCTTGATGTGCTGATGAAATTTTTCCTTGCGGTTGTGCTTGTAATTGCAGGAACCTATTTTCTGTTTACCGCAGGAAGTATCGCTATTTTGAAAATGCTGCGCAAGAACAAAAAGTTTTACTATAATAAAAAGCATTTTACAGCGATTTCCGGTATGTTGTATCGAATGAAACAGAATGCGGCGGGCCTGGCAAGTATCTGTGTGCTGTCTACCATGGTTCTTGTTATGATTTCCATGACTGTCAGCATGTTTGCAGGCGTGGATGATGAGCTGAAAGAACGTTTTCCATATGAGTTATCTTACAGCGTGAATGCAAATACAATGGAGGAAAACCCGGACAGTCAGGCACTTTATCAGACAATCGCAGATACGATTGAGAAGCAGGGCAGAGAAATCACCGATTCTTCCATGTGCAGCTATTTTCAGTTGTTTATGAAGAAAAATGGTTCTTCCTTCGATATGATCGATCATGAAACAAACTATGCAGATATGGCGGTAGTGAATTTCATGACGAGAGAAAATATGCTTGCAAATGACAGTTCTCTGAAAGCGACGGATGTGCCGGAGCCGGAGACTGGAAAAGTAGATATTTACAGTAAAAATGGATACGATGACAGTGTATTTCATTTTGTTGGACAGGATTTTGCGGTAGATCACAGTTTTGATTATGGTTCCGCAGGGGATTCTTATCTGTCAGTGAAAGATATTCTTTATGTGGTTGCGGATGAAGCGACATTAAACGAGATGTTTGAATTGCAGAAGGAAGC
>CAVAFS010000225.1:0-4349 GCA_963587975.1 Bulleidia sp.
TGTTATTTACTGCGCCTGAGCGTGCAGTTGCATAAGAAGGAGAGAGATAGATCATGAAAAACGGACTTGAAATCAGATGGCATGGCCGTGGTGGTCAGGGTGCCAAGACAGCAGCACTGCTTCTGGCAGATGTAGCTTTTAAAACCGGAAAACATGTACAGGGTTTTCCGGAGTACGGTCCGGAGCGTATGGGCGCGCCGATCACTGCTTACAACAGAATCAGCTCAGATGTGATTCGTGTGCATTCCAATATTTATGATCCGGATTTTGTTGCAGTCGTAGACGAGACTTTATTACATACCGTTGATGTAACTGCCGGATTGAAAAAAGAGGGTGCCATCATCGTAAATACAGCGAAATCCAAAGAGGAGATCATGCCGCAGTTAAACGGTTATGAAGGCCGTGTCGTTACGATCGATGCCAGATCAATTTCTGAGGAAGCACTTGGAAAATATTTCCCGAACTCCCCAATGCTGGCAGCTGTTGTTGCAACGACAGGTGTGATGCCGAAAGAGACATTTTTACATGAAATGCGTGCTTCTTACAAACATAAATTTGCAAAGAAACCGGAAGTTATCGATGGAAATATGAAAGCACTGGAAATGGCTTTTGCAGCTGTAGAGGAAGCATAGAGGAGATAAAAGATGAGAACAGATATTAATAAAATCAATGAACATACTCCACATACAGGGCTGACCGAGGGAATGCAGGTATTTGCTGCAGGAACTTCCAAATATTTCAAAACCGGTGAGTGGAGAAACAATACACCAGTTTATTTAGAGGACAACTGCAAACAGTGTCTGCTGTGCGCACCGGTCTGTCCGGACAGTTCCATTCCGGTCAAAGACCAGAAGAGAGGCGCATTTGATTTAGATCACTGCAAAGGCTGCGGTATCTGCGCAAATGTATGTCCGTTTGGAGCAATCAAAATGAAGGAGGGCGTAGAATAATGGGAATCAAAGAACGTATGTCAGGTAACGAGGCCGTTGCCTACGCAATCAAACAGGTAAATCCGGACGTTATGCCGGCATTTCCAATCACGCCGTCCACAGAGATTCCACAGATGGTATCCACATACATCGCAAACGGCGAGATCGATACAGAGTTTATCCCGGTAGAGAGTGAGCATTCCGCAATGAGTGCCAGCATCGGAGCAGAGGCAGCAGGTGCAAGAACACTGACTGCAACTTCTTCCGCAGGTCTGGCTCTGATGTGGGAGGAACTGCTGCTAGCAGCTTCTAACCGTATGCCGATCGCTCTGACACTGGTAAACCGTACCCTTTCCGGTCCGATCAACATCAACTGTGATCATACCGATGGTATGGGTGCCCGTGACACCGGATGGATCCAGATTTATGCAGAGAATAATCAGGAAGTATATGATAACTTCATTCAGGCCTACCGCATTGCTGAGCACAAAGATGTCCGTCTGCCGATCATGGTCTGCCAGGATGGTTTCATCACCAGCCACGCAGTAGAGAATATTGAACTGTTAGAGGATGCTCCGGTCAAAGAGTTCGTTGGTGAATATCATCCGGAAGAGTATCTGTTAAATCCGGGCAAACCGGTTTCCGTTGGACCGTATGCGGTATCCAACTATGTAATGGAAGGCAGAAAAAATCAGCTCATCGCACTGGAAAATGCAAAACAGGTTATTTTAGACGTAGCCAAAGAGTTTGCGGGAATTTCCGGCAGAGAGTATGGTCTTTTTGAAGAATATAAGACAGAAGATGCAGATTATGTCATGGTTATCATCGGTTCTGCAGCAGGAACAGCAAAAGAAGCAGTAGACGAACTTCGTGAAGAAGGTAAAAAAGTTGGCGTATTAAAACTGCGTGTGTTCCGTCCGTTCCCGGCGGAAGAAATCGTAGAAGCAATCAAAAACTGCAAAGCTGTAGCAATCATGGATCGTTGCGAGAGCTACAACGGAAACGGTGGCCCGCTTGGATCTGAGATCACAGCAGGTCTGTACCGCACCAGAACTTATATGGAAGCAATCAATTACACCTACGGACTTGGTGGCCGTGATTTCACTGTCGAAGAAGCAAAAGATGTATTTGCAGAACTGGCAGATGTAGTAGAAAATGGTAAACCGGTAACACAGTATCAGTATATCGGTCTGAGAAAGTAGGAGGCAGAGTGATGAGCGAATATAAATTTAAAGAAGTTATGAGCAAACCGGAACGTCTGGCTCCGGGACACAGAATGTGTGCAGGATGTGGCGCAACCATCGCAGTTCGTGCTGTATTGCGTGCACTGCATGAGGGAGATCAGGCGGTTATCGGTAACGCAACCGGATGTTTGGAGGTTTCTTCCTTCATGTATCCATATACCGCATGGGAAGACAGCTATATCCACAACGCATTTGAGAACGCAGGTGCGACATTAAGTGGTGTTGAGACTGCATACAAAGCACTGAAAAAACGTGGCCGTCTGCCGGAAGATGCCACATTCAAATTCATTACCTTCGGTGGTGACGGTGGTACTTACGATATCGGTTTCCAGTCCCTTTCCGGAGCAATGGAGCGTAACCACGATATGGTATATGTCTGCTACGACAATGGTGCATACATGAACACCGGTATTCAGCGTTCTTCCGCAACACCGATGTACGCAGATACTACAACTACACCAGTTGGTACACAGTCCAACGGTAAAATGCAGAACAGAAAAGATCTGGCATCCATCATCGCAGATCATGATGTTCCGTATGTTGGTCAGACAACCATGATCGGTAATTTCTCCGATCTTCACAAAAAAGCAGAAAAAGCCATCTACACAGAGGGTGCTGCTTTCTTAAATATCATGACTCCATGTCCGCGTGGATGGCGTTATGATACAGCAGATATCATGAAAATCTGTAAACTTGCAGTTGAGACATGCTACTGGCCGATGTTCGAGGTAGAGCATGGAAAATGGCGCTTAACTTACGAGCCGAAGAAAAAACTGCCAATCGAGGACTTCTTGCGCGAGCAGGGCAGATTCAAACATCTGTTCAAACCGGGCAATGAGGATCTGATCGCGCAGTTCCAGGCTGAGGTTGACCGTCGTTGGGAAGAACTGCAGTACAAATGTGCACGATAATCCGGGAGGAATAAATATATGACTTTGTTATCCTATCAGGTATTTCAGACAGTGGTGGGACAGGGAAGTTTTCAGAAGGCGGCAGAGATTTTAAATCTGACGCCTTCTGCCGTCAGTCATGCGATCGCATCGATGGAGCAGGAACTGGGATTTTCCCTGTTTACGAGAAATAAGGCAGGGGTAGCTCTGACCAATTATGGAGAACATCTGCTTCCTTACGTGAATGCGGTGTTAAACAGCGATGAGAGTCTGCAGCAGGCAATCGCAGGACTGAACGGACTGAAAATGGGAAATGTAAAAGTGGGCTGTTTTTCCAGTGTATGCACAAACTGGATGACAGATATTATCCATTCCTTTCATCAGCGTTACCCGGATATCAATATCGAATTATATCAGGGAACCTATGCGGATGTATCTTACTGGATCAAAAACGGTATTGTAGACATCGGATTTCTGTCCCTGTCATCCGCCGGAGATTTGCCGATTGAACCATTGTACCGTGATCCGTTGCTCTGCGTCGTTCCAAAAGGATATCGTAAACGGGAAGATACACCATATATGACACCTGACGAGATGAAAGACGAAGTCTTTGTCTCTCAGATGGAGACAACTGATGCGGATATCGCAATTTTTATGAAGCAGAACGGACTTGGAAACGTTCGTATGGACTATCACGTTGTAGACGATTTGTCCACCATCGCATTAGTAGCTGCAGGTCTTGGTATCTGCATCATGCCGGAACTGGTCATGAACGATATCCCGTACGCAGTAGACCGTTACCCAATGAGGCCTGAAGCATACCGTGTCATTGGAATTTCGGCGTTAAATCCGAACTTTCTGGCACCAGCGGTTAAGATGTTATATCAACATGTCATAGAAAAATACAAAGCTATAGAAGAATCATAAATCATTGTGCTCTGGTTGAATTGCACAAAAATAATGCCAAAATGTGCGATAATTCGCCAGATTATATAAATTCACAAAAATTTAATAAATTTTATTGACTTTTCATTTCGATGAGGGTAATATTACAGACATCAAAGGCAAAGGTGCTGAGAAGAATGAACTTCCGGTGCCTTTTTCTATTTTCCGGGATAAGGAACCTGCGATGACAGATAACAGAATTTGCGAACAAATGTTACCTGTTTTTCCAGTAGTTCCAACGCCCGGACAATAGAAAAACTCTGATAGCGGCACAATGGGGTGTCATCTGCAGGCTAGCGGCAGGTGATGCTCTTTTTTTATTTCCATAAAAAGTGTCGTTT
>CAVAFS010000226.1:0-5545 GCA_963587975.1 Bulleidia sp.
ATTCAATATTGTCTGGAGAAATAAACAGTATGACAGAAAAAAAGTCGCTGACCATTCCGATAAGAGATGGCCAACGACTTTTTTCACTTGATAGGAAATTACGATGAATTTTCTACCAAAACTCATACCTATTTGTATGGATTATTTTTCTTTGGAAGAACTTTCAAACTGATATTCATTTCCCGGAAGAATCGCATTTAATACGATACCAACAATCGCTGCCAGAGCAAGGCTTGTCAGTGTGATAGTGGTACCTCCTACATGGAAGGTCAGACCGTCTGAGAAACCAAGACCGCATACAAGGATGCAGGCTGCGATGACAAGGTTACGGGATTTTGTCAGGTCTACTTTATTCTCAACAACGTTGCGGATACCGACAGCGGAGATCATTCCGTAAAGAATGAAGCTGATACCACCGATGATCGCAGCCGGAAGAGAACTGATGATTTCTGCCATTTTCGGGATGAAACTTAAGATGATCGCATAAAAAGCTGCCAGACGGATAACCTTCGGATCATATACACGGCTCAGCGCCAGTACACTTGTGTTTTCACCGTAAGTTGTATTTGCCGGTCCACCGATCAGAGCGGAGAGGGCAGTTGCAAGACCATCACCAAGCAGTGTGCGGTGAAGGCCCGGATCTTCGATAAAGTTTTCACCAACGGTTGCAGAGATGGCGGAAATATCGCCGACATGCTCCATCATGGATGCGATGGCGATCGGTGCCATTGCAAGGATTGCTGTGATGTTAAACTTGCAGAGGAAGAACTGCGGTACTCCCACGATGGCCGCATCAGCAACACCGCTGAAGTTTAAAATTGCACTTCCATCTGCGCATGTCATTCCAGCAGCGTTCATGATCAGGGCAGCCACATAGGATACGATGATACCCATCAGGATCGGGATGATCTTGAACATTCCTTTGCCCCAGATATTGAAGATAATAACGGTGGCAAGTGCGATCAGAGCCAGCGGCCAGTTTGTGGAAGCGTTGGAGATTGCGGAAGGTGCAAGGCTCAGTCCGATACAGATGATGATCGGTCCGGTTACAACCGGCGGAAGGAAGCGCATGACGCGTCTTACACCGATAACCTTGATGATCAGGGATAATACCAGGTAGAGCAGACCGGCGATCAGGACACCACCACATGCATATGGAAGTTTTTCGCCATAGCTCATGTTTGCAAAAATTCCGGTATCCAGATTTGCAACAGTCTGGAAACCACCCAGAAATGCAAAGGAAGAACCGAGAAATGCAGGCACTTTAAAACGTGTCATTAAGTGGAACAGCAGAGTTCCGATTCCGGCGCAGAACAGTGTTACCTGAATGGATAAGCCTTCGCCGTGGAAATAAGTGTTTACCAGAACCGGAACAAGGATGGTTGCACCGAACATGGCAAACATATGCTGAAGACCGAGGATCAGCATTTTCGGAAGCCCAAGCGTTCTGGCATCGTAGATGCCGTTTTCGTTTGTTTTCATAAATTCATTCTCCTACTATTTTTATGATAATTTTATGGTTACAAATCTGACAATATATAACGTACTCTTACATCAGACTCTAACGAACTAGTATAACGGAAATTTCAGGAGAGAGCAAGGAAAAAATTCGTTTCTGGTGGGTTATTCCGGTTGACTTATCATCGGTAATCCGTTATCCTTGAAGAAACGAGAAGTCTGACTAGGAGGTTTTTTTAATGGAAAAAATGGATAACGTATTTATCATGGATCATCCGCTGATCAAGCACAAAATATCTATGATCCGTAACAAAAATACAGGAACAAACGAGTTCCGTAAACTGATTGAGGAGATTGCCGTACTGATGGGATACGAGGCACTTCGCGATCTGCCGACTGAGGATGTGGAGATCGAGACTCCGATCGAGACATGTAAAAGCCCGATGATCTCCGGTAAAAAACTGGCCATCGTACCGGTTCTTCGTGCAGGTCTCGGAATGGTAAACGGTGTAACGACACTGGTTCCTTCTGCAAAGATTGGACATATCGGTCTGTATCGTGACCCGGAGACACATGAGCCGCATGAATATTACTGCAAACTGCCGGATCCGATCGACCAGCGTCTCATCGTAGTGGTAGACCCGATGCTTGCAACTGGTGGATCTGCTGTGGCAGCTGTAGATTTTATTAAAAAACATGGCGGAAAAAATATCAAATGCATGTTTGTAATCGCTGCACCGGAAGGTGTAAAGAGACTGCATGAGGCACATCCGGATGTTCAGATCTACATCGGACAGCTTGACCGTGAGTTAAATGATCATGCTTATATCTGCCCGGGACTTGGCGATGCAGGAGACCGTATTTTCGGTACAAAGTAAGAATATAAAGTGTGCGCATAGCATACAAGTAGAAGGCGTGAGTATGCTTCGGCATATTTGCGCTTTCTCTGTTTTGAGGAGGGTTATCATGAAACTGCGAAAAAGAGGGTATGTGGGAACGACATCCACAGAAATGTCACAGCGTGAAAAAAACAATGCCATTCTTGCAAGAGAAGCGGCTGCGGAAGGTTTTGTTTTATTAAAAAATGAAGCACAGACGCTGCCTTTGAAGCCGGGAACAAAAATCGGTCTGTATGGTGCGGGAGCGGTACGCACCATCAAAGGAGGAACCGGTTCCGGAGATGTCAACAACCGATATAATATCAATATTTATGACGGTTTGAAAAATGCAGGATATGAGATCACAAGCGGAGCGTGGCTTGACGGATATGACAGTTGTTATGTGCAGGCGCGGGAGAATTGGAAAGCAGAGATTTTCCGGAAACTGAAGGAAGAATGCAATGGAAACTTTTTTGAAGTCTATTCCACCACTCCGTTTTCCATGCCGGCAGGAGCTGCCATTGATGCGGAAGCAGCAAAAGCAGACGGTGCAGAGATTGGCATTTATGTGCTTGCCCGGATTGCGGGAGAAAATGCGGATCGCCGGGATGAGCCAGGTGATTATTATATTACAGAGGAAGAACGTGCACAGATTGCAGCGTTATGTGACGCTTATGAAAAAGTCATTCTGGTGGTAAATACCGGTGGCTTGATCGACCTTGCCTTTACAGATGAATTTTCCAATATCACGGCAATTTTGCAGTTTGTACAGGCTGGTCAGGAGGGCGGCAATGCGCTGGCAGATGTGATCTCCGGCAAAGTAACTCCTTCCGGAAAAATGACGGATACATGGGCGTTGGACTATATGGATTATCCGAATGCGGCCTATTTCAGTCACAAGAGTGGCGATGTTTACCGGGAAGAATATAAAGAAGGCATTTATGTCGGATATCGGTATTTTGATACTTTTGACGTTCCGGTGCGTTACAGCTTTGGATATGGATTATCTTATACAGATTTTGATATAAAAGTAACAGGCATTTCAAAACAAACATCCGCACAGGGAAGACTGACACTGTTAGTTTCTGTGGATGTGACAAATATTGGAGCAGTGTGCTCCGGAAAAGAAGTCGTGCAGGCGTATGTGTCCTGTCCGCAGGGAACGTTGCCAAAAGAATTCCGTCGTCTGACTGCTTTTGGAAAAACAAAACTTCTGGCGCCGGGTGAGACTCAGTCGTTGGAAATGACGATAGATTTCTATCAGCTTGCATCTTATTCGGAAGCACAGGCAGCATGGATGCTGGAAGCAGGAACTTATGGTATCTGGGTTGGAAATGCGTTGTCATCAGCTATTCTTTGCGGTACATTTGTGCTGGATGAGGATAAAGTGCTGGTACAGTGCGAGCACATCTGTCCGTTAAAAGAAAAACTGGAAGAACTTCGGCCAGACAGAGCTAAATTAGAAGAAAAGCAGAACGCATGGATGCAGGAAGCAAATGAAAAACAGCTGTCTCAGTTACAGATTTCTGCAAAAGAGCTGCTGACAGAGACCGTTGTTTATGAAGAATTACAGGATCATTATCCGGGCAGAGCCGGAGAGATCGTGGATCAATTATCCACAGATGAACTGATCGCTTTAGCAACCGGAGATCCGGCAAAAGATCAGGGGGCAAGTGCCCTTGGGTCTGCAGGACAGACGGTTCCGGGGGCGGCGGCAGAGACCGTCAGTGTGGCAGAAAAAGATCCGTATAACGTGGCAAGTATCGTGCTTGCTGACGGACCGGCAGGTTTGCGTCTGCGCAGTGAGTATCAGGTGCGGGAGGACGGAAGCGTTGATGGTGGAGATTTTCTGGATGGTTTTGAGAACGGCTATTTTGCAGAGCCGAAGGAGCCGACGGGAACGGTATATCATCAGTATTGTACAGCTATCCCGGTGGGAACGTTACTGGCACAGAGCTGGAATCTGGATCTGATGAAAAAGCTTGGTCAGATGATTGCCGGGGAAATGAATGAATTTGAGGTAACTTTGTGGCTGGCGCCGGGCATGAGCCTGCACAGAAATCCATTATGCGGCAGAAACTTTGAATATTATTCGGAAGATCCTCTGCTGGCAGGCCGGATGGCTTCTGCCATGACACTTGGTGTACAGTCCGTACCGGGCTGTGGCACAACCATCAAACATTATGCCTGCAACAATCAGGAAGACAATCGTATGGGTTCGGATTCTATTTTGTCAGAGCGGACCTTACGAGAGCTTTACCTGAAGGGATTTGAAATTGCGGTTCGAGAGGCACAGCCGATGGCGATGATGACATCCTACAATCTGATCAATGGTGTACATGCAGCCAATAATTATGATATCTGCACAAAAGCTGCCCGTGACGAGTGGGGATTTGAAGGTGCCATTATGACAGACTGGACCACAACGACGGATTCTACTGCCGGTGAGTGTACGGCAGCAGGCTGTATGAAAGCCGGAAATGATATGGTAATGCCGGGAGATCTGCGGGATCACGCAAGCATCCGCCAGGCATTAGAAGACGGTTCTATGGATATCCGGGAACTGAAACGCTGCGTATATCATACGATTAAACTTATTCTGCAGTCCAACCAGTATGAGGATGCAGTAAGTTATGAGGAGCAGTTTAAATAATACAAATACTGTCAGGAGTAATTTGACATGTCAGATGCCACACATCCACGCCGGCCCTCTGGGCTTCCTCTAAAACTTCGCCAAATGCAGGGTGTGTGGTCATATTTGGCCGGACAACAGATACGTCCGGCATTGCAATCACGAAAGCAAGGATACAGTGGTAGCCTTGCTTTTTTGCGTGTATCAGTTCTTTTGCATGACGGATTGCACGATCACTTGGGGCATCCGGAAAATAGCCGATGCCGTCAATCTCAAGTGTGCAGCCTTTGACTTCCATCAGGTATTTTTCTTCGCCTTTTTCCATGTAAAAATCGAGGCGGGAATCCCCGTATTTATATTCCGGTTTGATAAAGGTATAATCCTTTGTGGAAAGCCATTCCCCAACGACTTTATTCGGAGCCTGACTGTCGATATTTACCCAGCCCAGGGACTCTTTGTATACACTGATCAGATCGTATTTTGTTTTTCGGTTCGGATTATCAGAACAGGTCAGAGCAACCTTTGCATCAGGAAAAAGAAGTTCTCCCATGCGGCCGGTATTTTTGACCTGTACAGT
>CAVAFS010000227.1:0-2484 GCA_963587975.1 Bulleidia sp.
ATATACAATGGCTGCCACATAGCCAACGATTCCCGGTGCACTTTTTTCAATTCCAAATACACGGTACAGCTCAAACAGTCCGATCAGGGAGATGATACCAAGTACGGTCAGAAGCAGATATCCTCCGTGTATAATAAATAACAATGCCAGCAGCACCAGAACGATGCCGCTCAACAGTCTTGTTTTAAACATATTTTTTCCTCTCTTACGTTCGGGTATTTTCTTAAAAATCCCTTTTTATCATCAATTTCATATAAAAAATTACGTTCTATACGTTTGACTCAAATTCCGTTATGCCTTTACCTTACCGTAACGGCGGTCACGGCTTGTATAAGCCTCAATGGCCTTCACCAATTCTGCTTTGTTGAACTCCGGCCATGGAGTATCTGTAAAATAAAACTCACTGTACGCATGCTGCCACATCAGATAATTGGACAGTCTCTGCTCTCCGCTGGTGCGGATCATCAGATCCGGATCCGGGATTCCTGCAGTATCCAGATAATCCGCAAAATGTGCCTCATCCACTTCCTCCAGTGTAATTTTTCCTTCTTTATAATCCTGCATCATCTGACGCATGCCGCGCAGCATCTCATCACGGCTGCCGTAGTTAATAGCAATCTGAAACTGCAGACCGGTATTTTTTGCCGTATCTGTCTCCAGTTCACGGATGCTTTCCTGCAGATCCTCTGCCAGACCGGTTTTATCTCCGATCACGCGTACTCTGGTGTTATTTTTCATCGCCTTTGTATAGCAGATTTTAATATATTTGCGGAACAAAAACATTAATGTCTTTACTTCTGCCTCCGGGCGGCTCCAGTTTTCTGTAGAAAACGCATATACTGTCAGATATTTGATACCAAGTGCATCTGCATCCTCACAGATGTCCATGATCACGTCCGCTCCTTTGGAATGTCCATAAGTACGCGGCATACCCTTCGATTTTGCCCAGCGGCCATTTCCATCCATGATAATGGAGACATGGGTCGGTATCTTTAACTGTGAAAGTTCCATATTTTTCCCCTTTCTCAGAAAAGGACATAGCATGCGCCATGTCCCCATCTTTCTTATCTTTCCGAAACTATTATACTGTCATGATCTCTTTTGTTTTCTCTGCAACTGCAGCGTCAACATCAGCAATGTATTTGTCTGTCAGTTTCTGAACCTGAGTCTCCAGATCTTTGATCTCATCCTCAGATACATCCCCTGCTTTACCCATTTTCTTTAATGCATCGTTTGCATCACGACGGATGTTACGGACAGCAACTTTGGCAGCCTCGCCTTTTTTCTTTACATCTTTTGCAAGATCTTTACGTCTCTCCTCTGTCAGCTCCGGGAATACCAGACGGATGCATTTTCCATCGTTTGTCGGGTTGATTCCAAGATCAGATGTCATGATTGCTTTCTCAATTGCTTTTACCATGGATGCTTCCCAAGGCTGGATCATGATCATACGTGCCTCCGGAACAGATACGTTTGCAACCTGCTGGATGGCTGTCGGTGCGCCGTAGTAATCTACGCGGATCTGATCCAGTACATGCGGGTTTGCACGTCCGGCACGAATGGATGTGTACTCCTCCAGTAAGTTATTGTAAGATTTCTGCATCTTTGTCTCATAAGGTTTGATTGTCTCGTTTGCCATATTTTAATCCTCCAAATATTTTCTTTTTACCTTCTGATATTGAATATCTTATATGGATTATACGGTTACTTTCGTTCCGTTAAAATCACCGCTGATTGCTTTTACAATGCTGTTCTCTTCGTTTAATCCAAATACATACATCGGCATTTTGTTTTCCATGCTCAGAATGGATGCAGTCAGGTCAACAACTGCCAGCTGTTTATCGATAACTTCCTGAATGCTTACCTCATCATAACGCTTTGCATTCGGATTTGTCTTCGGATCACTGTCATATACACCGTCAATTGCTTTTGCAAGCAGGATAACATCTGCCTCGATCTCGATGGCACGCAGAACAGTTGCTGTATCTGTGGAAAAATACGGATGACCGGTTCCACCTGCAAAAAATACAACCATTCCTTTTTCAAAATATTTGTTTGCACGGTCTTTGGAAAACAGTTTTGTAAAAGAACCGCACTCAAATGGTGTCAGTACGTTTGTTTTCATTCCTACGGAACGGAAGATCTCAGATACATAAATGCAGTTCATAACGGTTGCAAGCATACCGATCTGATCTGCTTTTGTACGGTCGATAGTCTCGCTGGTACGTCCTCTCCAGAAGTTTCCACCGCCGATTACGATACCGACTTCAATTCCCTGATCTACTAACTGTTTTACCTGATTTGCAACAACAGTAACAGTTGCCTCGTCAAAACCAAATTTTTTATCTCCTGCCAGCGCTTCTCCGCTCAGCTTCAGTAAAACTCTCTTCATAAGAATTCTGTCCTTTCTTTTTATTTAATTTCATTATTTTGTGATCACATCACGCTATAATTTCGCTCTTTGTCAATCACATTGCTATGTTA
>CAVAFS010000228.1:0-1729 GCA_963587975.1 Bulleidia sp.
TATGGAATTTCTGCCAGAATTTCAAAATCGGTGGTGGATGATATGCGAAAAGAAGGGAAAAAAGTTGGTCTGATCCGTCCAATTACGGTACATCCATTCCCATATCCTTCCTTTGAAAAAATAGATTATTCTGTATGCAAGCAGATTTTAGACGTAGAAATGTCCATTCCGGCGCAGATGCTGGAAGATGTGGATCATGCGATTGCGAGAAGATGTAAGATCGATACCTGTCTCTGCTCTGGCGGAAATGTCATAAGTAAAGAAGCAATCCGCAGAAAAGCAGAAGAACTGTACAAAGGAGGGGAGCAGTGATATGGAACTGATATATGGAAGAACAAAAACAATTCAGGAAGATAAAGTATCCGGTTTCTGCCCGGGATGTATGCACAGCACGATCATCAAACTGGTTGGTGAGGTCATGGAAGAACTGAATATTGTAGATAAGACAGTCTGTATCAATGGTATTGGCTGTTGCGGATTACATATTGATTATATTGCATATGACAATATTACAGCACCGCATGGAAGAGCCTGTGCAGTTGCAACCGGATTAAAGCGATGCCGCCCGGATACTATTTATTTTACTTATCAGGGAGATGGCGACCTGGCATCCATCGGTCTTGCGGAGACCATGTCTGCGGCAAACAGAGGTGAAAATTTTACCGTTATCTTTGTAAACAATGGTATTTACGGTATGACAGGTGGTCAGCTGGCACCAACGACACTGGTGGGAATGAAAGCGTCCACAGCACCACAGGGAAGAAATCCGGAAGAACATGGTTATCCAATGCATGTCTGTGAAGTATTAAACGATCTGGAAGCACCATATTATCTGGAGCGCGTCAGCTGCAATACACCACAGAATGTGATAAAAGCAAAAAATGCGATTAAAAAAGCGTTTCAGAACCAGATTGACAAAAAAGGATTTTCACTGGTAGAGATTATGGCAAGCTGCCCGACAAACTGGGGCTTAGATCCGTTGGAGGCACTGGATTATCTGGAAGATAAAATGATGGCAGAGTTCCCGCTTGGGGTGATCAGAGACCGTTCAAAGGAGGCGAAGTAAGATGGAAACAAATTTATGCGTGGCAGGATTTGGCGGACAGGGTGTTATGACACTTGGAAAATTTCTGGCAACTGCAACCTGCAATTCAACCAACAAAAATGTAACTTTTTTTCCATCCTATGGAGCCGAACAGCGTGGTGGAACTGCAAACTGCTATGTTGTAATTTCAGATGAAATGGTAGGTGCACCACTTGGAGACGTAATGGATGATCTGATCGTGATGAACGGTCCATCTCTGCAGAAATTTTTACATACATTGAAATCTGGGGGAACCTTATTCATAAACAGTTCTATTGTAGATGCAGATCTGGTGGAGCGTACAGATATCAGTATTGTAAAAGCACCGGTGACAGAACTTGCTCTTGAAATGGGAAATGCGAAAGTATTAAATGTCATTATGCTTGGTGTATACATTGGATACACAAATGTAATTGAACCGGAAATTGTATGGAACGTGATTGAACATAAGCTGGCGAAAAAGGCTAAATTATTACCGTTAAATAAAGCAGCTTTTGAAAAAGGAATTGAGATAGGAAATGAGCAGAGAAAATAATCAGAAAAAACAGCTGTTGATCTTAAATCCGGGCTCTACATCTACAAAAATGGCAGTCTATGAAGATGAGCAGGAAATTTTTAAAGAAAATATCACGCATAACGTAGAGT
>CAVAFS010000228.1:1739-2408 GCA_963587975.1 Bulleidia sp.
CTGCAAAATCATGGATTTTCATTATCAGATTTTCAGGTAATTGTTGCCAGAGGTGGGATTTTACCACCGATAAAAACAGGCGCATATCTTGTAAATGAAGCGATGGTTGATCAGTTAATTCATTACCCGGTGTTGGAGCATGCTTCAAATCTTGGCGCAATCATTGGATATCAACTGGCACAGAAGAACTGTATTCCATGTTTTATCTATGATGGTGTATCGGCGGATGAAATGAAGCCGGTTTTGAAAATCACTGGTCTCCCGGAACTGAAACGAAAAGGTCAGGGACATAATCTGAATCTGCGTGCAGTAGCTTTGCCAATGCTTCAGCTGATGGATCTTTTTATGGATCCGACAGTAGATTATGCTGATTTAAAGAAGAAAATTCGTTCCGGTGGTGGATTTTCGGCATACTTTGGAACAAATGATGTACGTGAAGTTGAAAAGCTCATGGAAGAAGGCAATGAGAAAGCAAAAGAGGTATTTGATGCGTTTGCAATCAATGTAGCAAAATGTATCGGAAAAGAAGCACCAGTGGTCTGTGGAAAACTGGATAGTATTATTCTGACCGGAGGAATTGCGTATTCTGAAAAAGTCACACAGCGAATTACAGAAATGGTATCCTATCTTGCCCCTGTCATTGTGTATGCGGGAGAAAACGAACTGGAG
>CAVAFS010000229.1:0-3969 GCA_963587975.1 Bulleidia sp.
GAACCTATGATGAGCCGCGGCATGTATCCATTCATCCGAACAACAAATATGTATATCTCATCAATGAGAAAGGAAACAAAATGACATTCCTTACCTTTGATGATCAGAACGGAAAACTGACGGCCAGACAGAATCTGCCGTCACTGCCGGACACTTACACCGGAGAGGGACAGGCCAGTGCTTCTATCCTGGATGAAAAGGGGGAGATCCTGATCGGTTCCAACCGAATCCATGAATCCATCGTGCTGTACCGCATTGACCAGCATACCGGATACATGAAAGAACTTGGCTACTATCCGACCTTGGGACTGACTCCGCGATTTATCACATTCAATCCGGATTACAGCAGATTCTATGTGGCAAACGAGGACAGCGATACCATTATCGAGATGAAACTGGACAGCGAAACAGGACAGATGACATATACCGGACGCATCATTGAGACGGAAAGTCCGGTGTGCATCACATTCAGAAAAGAGGTGTAAGTATGAATCTGGGGGCAGTATCACTGATACTTTTACTGGCAGCCATTGTGATCGGATTCTGGAGAAAAGCAAATGTGGGAATTTTGTGTATCGGTTTTTCCATGATCCTGGCAGTTGTTTATCAATTAAATATAAAAGACGTTATCGCAGGATTTAGTTCTTCTCTGTTTATCCAGATGGTCGGAATTACATATCTATTCGCCATCATTAACGGAAACGGAACGCTGGAACTTCTGGCAAGAAAGATCGTGGCATTGGTTGGCAAAAAGAAACATCTGATTCCATTTGTGATGTATCTGCTTGGATTTGCCATCTGTGCAGTCGGACCGGGAGCCATCCCGAGTCTGGCCATCATTCCGGTTATCGCCATTCCGGTGGCTGTTTCCGCAGGCGTAAACCCGATCATGACAGCAGTCATCGGGGATTTGGGTGTCATGTCCGGACGTATGAGTCCGCTGACACCGGAAGCTGCCGTTGTGCGGGAACTGATGGAAGAGCAGGGATTAAAAGGAAATACACTTCCAATCATGGCAGGCATGATCGTAACTGCGCTAGTGGTAGTAGTACTGGTGTATGTGTATTACAAAGGATGGAAAGTGGAAAAAGCCGCTCCTCAGCAGGAAACTACAAAATTGCAGAAATTTAACGGCAGACAGTGGTGTTCCCTTGCGGGACTGATCGTTCTGGCAGTTGGCGCACTGTTCTTCTCCTGGAATGTGGGACTTACCGGTTTCCTGATCGGAACCATTCTCATCGTGATCGGCGGAAACAATGAGAAAAAAGCCATCGCAGCGATTCCATGGAACGTTATTCTCATGGTACTTGGCGTTGGAATCCTGATGAATATCATCTCCATGTCCGGCGGTATTGATATCATGGTCAACGGTCTGGAGCAGATCATGGGACCGCGGACCGCAGCAATGATCATGGCCATCGCATCCGGAATCATGTCTTTCTTCAGTTCCGGACTGGGCGTAGTGTTCCCGACACTGATCCCGACGGCAAGCGGACTGGCCGGAGGACTTGGCGTCAGTGCCGTACAGCTTGTCACCGTGATCGTTATCGGCGGAACCGTATCCGGATTTACCCCGATCTCCACCACAGGTGCCCTGATCATGGCAGGCGTGGCGCAGCAGGAAAATGCGGAAGAACGTTTCCCGCAGAACCGGTTATTTATTGAATTATTTGCAGTGTCCTTTATCGCACTTGCAGTGCTGGCAATCTTTGCTTTTGCCGGTATCTATGGATTATTTATCTGATAAGAAATTACGGCGAATTACAAAGTCTGTGTGAGATATTTTTTGACAAAAGGCATAAAAACGGGAGGATTACAAAATGGTGAAATTATATAACGAAGGTGTATACCTGATCAACGGAACAAAGATCGTAACAGAATCAGAAGCAAGACCGGAATGGAAGAAAGAGGAAGCAAAAAAAGGAACCATTACCTATTCCATTCTGGAAAAACATAACACATCCGGAAATATGGAGCAGTTGAAAATCCGGTTTGACGCAATGACCAGTCACGACATTACCTTTGTCGGCATTATCCAGACTGCAAAGGCCTCCGGACTGGATCGTTTCCCGATTCCTTACGTGCTGACCAACTGTCACAATTCCCTGTGCGCAGTAGGAGGAACGATTAACGAGGACGATCATGTATTCGGACTTTCCGCAGCAAAAAAATATGGCGGCATTTTTGTTCCACCACATGTGGCAGTCATTCATCAGTATATGCGTGAGACCATGGCAGGCTGCGGCCGCATGATTCTTGGCTCTGATTCCCACACAAGATATGGTGCACTGGGAACCATGGCCATCGGCGAAGGCGGCGGAGAACTGGTAAAACAGCTTCTGTGTGACACTTACGATGTGGCATATCCGGGTGTCATCGGTATCTATCTGGACGGAAAACCAAATCCGGGTGTGGGACCGCAGGATATCGCGCTGGCGATCATTGGTGCGGTATACAAAAACGGCTATGTCAAAAATAAAGTCATGGAATTTGTCGGCTCGGGTATCGCTTCCATGCGGACAGATTACCGAAACGGCATTGATGTCATGACAACAGAGACTACCTGCCTGTCCTCTATCTGGCAGACGGATGAAGATACGAAGCAGTTCCTGACCATGCACGGCAGACCGGAAGCTTACTGTGAGCTGACACCGGCAGACTGCACGTACTACGATGGTATGGTTTACGTGGATCTGTCTACTGTGAAACCAATGATCGCACTGCCATGTCATCCAAGCAATACCTTCGAGATCGATACTCTGAACGCCAATCTGGAAGATATCCTGCATGAGGCAGAGGAAAATGTAAGAAAACTTGCAGAGGGATCTGATATTTATTTCAGCCTCACGGACAAGATCAAAAATGGAAAACTGCAGGTGCAGCAGGGCGTCATCGCAGGCTGTGCAGGCGGAAATTATACAAACGTAATGGAAGCAGCACATATCCTGAAAAATGCAAAGACCGGAAATGAGGCATTTTCTTTATCCGTATATCCTTCTTCCATGCCGGTTTATCTGGATCTGGTGAAAAAAGGTGCCATCTCTGATCTGATGGCAGCAGGCGCTGTATTAAAAACAGCGTTCTGCGGACCATGTTTCGGCGCTGGCGACACACCGGCAAACAATGCGTTGTCCATTCGTCATACCACTCGAAACTTCCCGAACAGAGAAGGTTCCAAACCGGGTGTGGGACAGCTTTCCGCAGTGGCACTTATGGATGCACGTTCCATCGCAGCTACCGCAGCAAACGGCGGCATCTTAACACCGGCCACCGAATATGCGGATGATTATGTGGTTCCGGAATACGAATACGACGACAGCACCTATCAGTCACGTATTTACAATGGATTTGGAAAAGCAGAGACGGAAGAATCACTGGTTTATGGACCAAATATCAAGGACTGGCCGGAGATGAGCCCGCTGGCAGACAATATTTTATTAAAAGTATGCTCAAAGATCATGGATCCGGTAACGACAACCGATGAGCTGATCCCGTCCGGAGAGACTTCTTCCTATCGTTCCAATCCGTTAGGACTGGCAGAATTTGCTCTGTCCCGCCGTGATCCGGAGTATGTGGGAAGATCCAAAGTGGTTGACAAAATCGAGAAAGCACGGAGAGCCGGAGAGGATGTTATTGCAAAAGCACCGGAATTAGCAGAAATCTATGCAACGATCCATGAGATTTCAGGCGGCGTTGCAGACCATGAGATTGAGATTGGAAGCATGATCTACTGTGTCAGACCGGGTGACGGTTCCGCCAGAGAGCAGTCGGCAAGCTGTCAGAGAGTACTTGGCGGACTGGCCAATATCTGTCAGGAATATGCTACAAAACGGTACCGCTCCAACGTGATGAACTGGGGTATGCTGCCGTTCCAGATGAAGGAAGAACCGGAATTTGAAGTGGGAGATTATATCTATGTTCCGAATATCAGGGAAGCGCTGGCCGGGGATATGCAGCACATTCCTGCAT
>CAVAFS010000230.1:0-508 GCA_963587975.1 Bulleidia sp.
GAGAAGCTTTTATGGTGCAGAAAAAGAGACAGGTGTGATTAAGAAAGAAGGGGACATGCAGTGGGAATCATTCAGATTTCGATGCTTGGTATCGGAGCAGTGGTGCTTGCATTGATGCTAAAGCAGCAGAAAAGTGAATATGCGTTGTATCTGAGCCTGGTTGCTGTCATTTTGATCCTGATTTTCAGTATGAACCGGCTACAGGTGGTGATGGATACGATTCAGAAGATTGAACAGTATACTGGGATTGATGCAGCGATGCTAAAAATTCTGATCAAGCTGATGGGGATTACTTATGTGGCAGAGTTTGCTTCTGGAATTTGCAAAGATGCCGGTTTTTCTGCTATTGGAAGTCAAATTGAAATGTTTGCGAAGTTCTCAATCATGGCAGTAAGTGTACCAGTGTTATTGACACTGTTGGAAACAATAGAGGGGCTATTGGGGGCATGAAATAAAATAATGGAAGAAATTTTGAATATTGCTGGAATGTAACAGAGATGGACAAGGA
>CAVAFS010000230.1:518-3526 GCA_963587975.1 Bulleidia sp.
ATCGAAAAGAAAGATATTGATGCTGATATGTAAATTTGAGAGTTTGCCTGAGAAGAAACGGGTATTTTTATTGTTTTTGGGAATTGTGTGTGTGTTGTTTCTTGGGCTAAATATTGAGACAAAACCCGTACAGGCAGCAGAAGTGTCGAACAGTGACAGTATGCAGCAGGATTTATTATCAGATTTACCGTTATCGGATATTCAGGATGTGCTGAAACAGAATACAGACACGGAAAATCTGTCTTTCCGGGAGTTAGTAAAAAGTCTGATGCAGGCTGATACAACTACGGACAAGCAGGAGTTATTTCGCCAGATTTTACGCAGTGCATTTGGAGATGTGGAGGAAGGCAGACAGGTATTTGTACAGATTTTGCTCCTGACGGCGGCCTGTGCGTTTTTGCAAAATTTCATCAATGTATTTGAGAATAGTCAGATTTCAAAAACAGGATTTTATTTGTATTTTTTGCTGTTAATGGGATTGCTGTTGCGGTCGTATCTGTTGATTCACGGCATTTTGGAAGGTGTACTGGATCAGGTGATCAGTTTTATGGAAGCATTGCTGCCGGCATTTTGCATGACAATGATATTTTGCAGTCAGCAAGTGGCGGCGGTAGGATTTTATCAGCTGTCTTTGATCGTGATTTATCTGATTGAACGAGTGCTGTTGTATGTGGTAATTCCGGCGATTCATGTGTATGTGGTGCTGCAGATGCTGAATTGTATGACAGCGGGAAACTTGATTTCCCGAATGACGGCATTGCTGAAGCGGGGACTGATCTGGGTGATGAGACTGCTGCTGGCGGGAGTGACCGGCATGAATGTGATTGAACGGATGATCGCTCCGTCTGTGGATAATCTGAAAAAAATGTCTGTGACGCAGACCATCAGCATGATTCCGGGGCTTGGAAATACGGCACAGGCGGTTGGAAATATTTTTTTCGGCTCTGCGGCGGTGATCCGAAATGGAATCGGAACAGCAGCGATGATTGTATTGCTGTGTCTGGCCATTGGACCTCTGTTAAAAATGCTGATATTCTCGGTATTTTATAAGATGGCAGGCGCACTGGCGGAGCCTTTTTCGGATAAGCGGATCTGTGGATGTATTGACTGTGTGGGAGATGGCGCATTATTGCTGTTTCGCGCATTGGGAACAGGAATTTTATTGTGCATGATTACGATAGCGGTGGTGGTGACGGCGACGGTATGACAGAGTTATTGGAATGGGTAAAACGAATGATCTTTCTGGGGATTTTCCTGACGATTTTATTGCAGGTGCTTCCCAACGGAACGTATCGGAAATATGTCCGATTTTTTGCCGGTATGGTGTTTGTGCTTACCATTGTAAGCCCGCTTTTTTCGATTCTGGGGCAGAAAAACTGGGAACAGACGCTGGAGAGGGAACTGTTGCAGGAAGATGTGTTGCAAAGCGGACAGCTTGATTTTTCTTATATGGAGCGGCAGCAGCAGGCTTATTATGAGGAGCAGACGAAGAATGCGGTGGTGCAGATGATAGAAAAACTGGGGGAGACGAATGGATGCCCGGTACAGCAGGTGGAGGTAAATTTGTCGGAGGATAATGGCTCGATCCTACAGGTGAAAGTGTGGACGGCAGTTACCGGTGAACAGAGCAGGCAGCGTATGCAGGAAGAAACGGCGCAGGCCTGTGGCATATCTGCAGATCAGGTGGAGGTGTATGAGGCATAATGGATCTGAAGGAGTTCCTGCGGGAGAAAAAGTGGAAAAAAATGAAAAAGGATCAGTGGTTGATCTTATTTCTGGCAGGGGTACTGCTTTTGGTTGTTGCCATGCCTACCGGAAGGAGCAGTTTAAAAACCACAAAGCAGCAAAATGCACAAACAGAAACTGCGCAGGCAAGTGGAAGCGGATCGGGAGAATCCGCTTATGAAAAAACGCTGGAAACACGTCTGGCACAGATTTTAGAGGGGATGGATGGCGTCGGAAATGTACAGGTGATGATCACCTTTCAGGATCAGGGAGAGTCCGTGGTAGAAAAGGATGTGACGATGCGGCAGGATGCGGGCACGGGAAGTTCCGGGCAGGATGCTACTGGCAGAACATCAGGAAGTGCAGGAACATCAGGAGTGGGAAGTTCCGGCAGTCGGGAAAGCAGTGAGTCGACAGTCTTTTCTCAGTCTGACGGGAACGAAATACCATTTGTGAATAAAGAAATATTGCCAAAAATCGATGGAGTTCTGATCGTAGCAGAGGGAGGTGCGGATGCCAGTGTCAGAAAAAATATTTCTGAGGCGGTGGAGGCATTATTTGGACTGGATGCACATAAAATAAAGATAGTTAAAATGAAAACGAAGGGAGATTCCAATTGAAAAAGATATTTCGTAAAAATCAGATTATTATTACGGCGTTGGCATTGATGATCGCTGTGGCAGGCTACATCAGTTATACGAAGACAAACGTGGCGGAAAATGAAGCCATTCAGACAGCGGGTGACAATGTGGACAATACATATGATATTTCAGAGGATGGACAGATTGGTGAGATTTTTACGGATACAGAGGATAACACCCAGGCTGCTAGTGCGACGGATGCACAGACAGAAGATGGAACAGACCAGGGGGATCAGAGTACGCAAAATGATGCCGATCAGGGGAATGCCGAAGAAGTACAGAATCCGGGAGAAACGGTACAGACTTCAGCAGATGCGCAGGGACTGGCGTTTGCGGCAGATGTGAAGCTGAACCGAGAGCAGGTGCGTTCTAAAAATAAAGAAACATTATTAGAGATTATCAATAATACTTCCATTGCAGAGGCGCAGAAACAGGATGCCATTGATTCTATGATCCAGATGACGGATGTGGCAGAGCGGGAAAATGCAGCTGAGATTTTATTGGAAGCAAAAGGATTTTCGGACGTGGTAGTCAGCATCACGGACAATGAAGCTGATGTGGTGTTAAATATGGGCGATGTCACGGATGCGAAACGGGCGCAGGTGGAGGATATTGTAAAAAGAAAAACCGGAATTTCGGCGG
>CAVAFS010000230.1:3536-6734 GCA_963587975.1 Bulleidia sp.
TCGTAATTACGCCACTGAGTCAATAATTGTTAAAAATGAAATTTTATGAAATGCCTAGTAAATTACGAATGTAAAAACAGGGTAGAGTGATAGAAAAAAGTTATAAGAAAAAATTGCCTTAATGAGAGTGATTGTTGAACAGAAAATAGAAGAATGTGCTATACTGTAGACAAATGGATATCCGGGGAAAAACAGATTTTTTCGGGTAACAGGATAAAAACGCAGACAAGGAGGAACGACAGATGAAACGTGTATTTTTAATTGTTCTGGACAGTTTTGGTATTGGTGAGATGCCGGATGCGGCAAATTATGGGGATGAAGGCAGCAACACCCTTGGAACCGTGGCAAAGAGCCTGGAGTTTTCCATGCCGAATATGGAAAAACTGGGATTATTCAATATTGATGGTGTGACAGCAAAAGCACCATATGTAGTGCCGGAAGGCGTGTTTGCAAGGATGACGGAGCAGTCCGCTGGCAAGGATACAACTACCGGACATTGGGAGATTGCCGGCTTGATTTCGAAAAAGCCGATGCCGACCTTCCCAAATGGATTTCCTCAGGAAATGCTGGATGAATTTTCAAAAGCTGTTGGACGCAAGGTGTTGTGCAATAAGCCGTATTCCGGCACGCAGGTCATTCAGGATTATGGCGATGAGCATGTGAAGACCGGTGCGCTGATTGTTTATACATCTGCCGATTCTGTGTTCCAGATTGCAGCGCATGAAGAGGTAGTTCCGGTGGAAGAACTGTATCGTGACTGTGAGATCGCGCGTCAGATGCTGCAGGGTGATCTGGGGGTTGGCCGAGTGATTGCACGGCCATTTATCGGTACTTCCGGAAACTATACCAGAACATCCAGACGGCATGATTTTTCACTGGAACCGCCGCAGGATACCATGCTGGATGTTTTGAAAGAAGCAGAGTATGATGTCATCGGAGTTGGCAAGATTAATGATATTTTTGCAGGAAAAGGAATTACGGAGTTTGTGCGGACACAGGACAATGCAGATGGTATTGAAAAAACATTAGAATATATGGAGCGCGATTTTAACGGTCTGTGTTTTGTGAATCTGGTAGATTTTGATATGCTCTATGGACATCGAAATGATATACCTGGTTATGCAAAGGCACTGACGTATTTTGACCAACAGTTGCCAAAAATTTTGTCTGCCTTAGAGCCGGAGGATGTGCTGATGATCACGGCAGATCATGGCTGCGATCCGGGAACACCTTCCACGGATCATTCCAGAGAGTATACACCGTTTGTTATGTATGGAAAAAATCTGCCGCATGGTAAAAATATGGGAACCAGAGGCAGTTTTTCAGATATTGGAGCAACAGTGCTGGATTATTTTGGACTGTCAGGGAATATTGCAGGAGAAAGTATGTTATAGAAAGTGATTTGTCTGTGAAGCGGTTGGCTCTTGACAGATGTTTTTCCCTTTATTACAATAGATAAGATTGAGTATCGATTAGAAATAATGCATTGATAAATCTTGCTATGAAAGATAAGATAAAGACAAGTTGGAGGGCTAAATTTGGCTGATTTACACAAAGAAATAGAAAAAAGAAGGACATTCGCGATCATTTCCCATCCGGATGCCGGAAAGACAACACTGACAGAGAAATTTCTGTTATACGGAGGTGCGATCAACCTTGCAGGTTCCGTAAAGGGAAAAGCAACCGCACGTCATGCAGTTTCCGACTGGATGGAGATTGAGAAGCAGAGAGGTATTTCCGTTACATCATCTGTACTGCAGTTTGAGTATGACGGATTTTGCATTAACATTCTGGATACACCGGGACATCAGGACTTCTCCGAGGATACTTACCGTACGCTGATGGCAGCGGATTCTGCAGTTATGGTCATTGATGGATCCAAAGGTGTAGAGGCACAGACACGTAAGCTGTTTAAAGTATGCGTGATGCGCCATATCCCGATTTTTACATTTATTAATAAAATGGACAGAGATTCCAACGATCCATTTGATCTGTTAGATGAGATTGAGAAAGAGCTTGGAATTGCAACCTGTCCGATCAACTGGCCGATTGGTTCCGGTAAAAATTTCAAGGGTGTATATGACCGAAATACAAAGAAAGTCATGACATTCTCTGATACGTTAAAAGGAACCAAAGAGGGCGAGGAAAAAGAGTTTGATCTGGATTCTGAGGAATTACTGGCAGAAATCGGGGAAGACTATAAAGAGCAGTTAGAGGAAGAAATCGAGCTGTTAGACGGCGCCAGTGCTGAATTTGACATGGATCTGGTTTCCAAAGGACAGTTGTCACCGGTATTTTTCGGATCTGCGCTGACCAACTTTGGTGTGGAGACATTTTTGCAGCATTTCCTGCAGATGACAACTTCTCCATTGCCGAGAATGTCAAACAAAGGCGAGATCGATCCGTTTTCCGAGGATTTCAGTGCCTTTGTATTCAAGATTCAGGCAAATATGAACAAAGCACACCGAGATAGAATCGCATTTATGCGTATCTGTTCCGGACAGTTCAAGGCAGGCATGGAAGTGTTCCATGTACAGGGCAATAAACAGTTGAAACTTTCCCAGCCGCAGCAGTTGATGGCTCAGGAGCGTAAAATGGTAGAGGAGGCGTATGCCGGAGATATTATCGGTGTCTTCGATCCGGGTATTTTCTCCATCGGTGATACACTGACCACTGCAAAAGATAAATTTGCTTTCGAGGGAATCCCGACCTTTGCACCGGAGCATTTTGCAAGAGTGCGTCAGTTAGATACCATGAAACGTAAGCAGTTCGTCAAAGGTATTTCCCAGATCGCGCAGGAAGGTGCGATTCAGATTTTCCAGGAGTACAACACCGGTATGGAGGAGATTATTGTCGGAGTTGTCGGTGTGCTGCAGTTTGATGTATTGAAATTCCGTCTGGAAAATGAATATAATGTAGAGATTCGTCTGGAGAATCTGCCGTATGAGAACATTCGCTGGATTGAAAATAAGGACATTGACCTGGATCACTTAAGTGGTACTTCTGATATGAAGAAGATCAAGGATCTGAAGGGCAATCCGCTGTTACTCTTTGTGAATGCATGGAGTGTTGGCATGACACTGGATCGAAACGAAGGTCTGGTTCTGTCTGAGTTTGGTACTAATTAACATTACTTTCGGAAATGTGCGGATAAAAAGCTGCCAGTCGGAGGTAAGCCTGCAGTAGTTATATGATTTT
>CAVAFS010000230.1:6789-9897 GCA_963587975.1 Bulleidia sp.
TATTAAACAGTGAGAAACCGGTAATGCTGGATTTCTGGGCAACCTGGTGTGGACCATGCCAGATGCAGGCTCCGATCTTCCATACATTTGCTGAGAAAAATGCAGATACTGCAGTATTTGGCAAAGTAAACGTGGACGAGCAGATGGAACTTGCCCGGGAGTTTGAAGTAGCAAGCATCCCGACCATCCTGGTGATCAAAAACGGTGAGGTTGCTTACCGTGCAGTTGGATTACAGAACGAGGATGAACTGCAGAAAGCACTTGCATAAAAATTTTCATTCTGTCACTGATATACATTTAAAAAAATTGCTGTCCGGTGTTATGCCGGACAGTTTTTGTTTGTACATAGTAGTTAAAACAGATGCGGTAAAATGTCGATTTTTTCTAAGTGACAGGAACCCGACAGAATGTTATAATCGGGATTGACTTTTGAAGGTATTTATAATATGATAGGAACAGATACGAACAAATGTTTGCTATTTTAAAAGATGATAACAGAAATGCAGGCTGTTCAGATAAGGAGAGAAACGAAAGTATGGCAAAAAATGATAAAATGGAAGTTCAGAAAGAGGCAAAATTAAAAGCGCTGGACGAGGCAATCGCACATATTGAGAAGCAGTATGGAAAAGGATCCGTTATGAAATTAGGAGATCCGAGTGTACATATGAATGTGGAGACAGTTCCGACCGGATGCTTAAGCCTTGATATCGCACTGGGACTTGGCGGTGTGCCGAGAGGACGTATCATTGAGGTGTATGGACCGGAATCCAGTGGTAAGACTACCGTAGCATTACATATGGTAGCTGAGGTACAGAAACGCGGCGGTATCGCCGGATTTATCGATGCAGAGCATGCCCTTGATCCGGCTTATGCGAAGAATATCGGTGTAGATATTGATAACCTTTATATTTCCCAGCCGGATAACGGAGAGCAGGCGTTGGAGATCACAGAGACAATGGTTCGTTCCGGTGCGGTGGATATCGTAATCGTGGATTCTGTTGCGGCATTGGTTCCGAAGGCAGAGATTGAGGGTGATATGGGTGATTCCCATGTAGGTTTGCAGGCACGTCTGATGTCACAGGCTCTGCGTAAACTGACTGCAGTGATCAGTAAATCAAACTGTATCGTTATTTTTATCAACCAGCTGCGTGAAAAGGTTGGTGTTATGTTTGGAAATCCGGAGGTAACAACCGGTGGACGTGCGCTGAAATTCTATTCCTCCATCCGTCTGGATGTACGTCGTGTAGAGGCTTTAAAACAGGCCGGTGAGATCCTTGGAAACCATACACGTATCAAAGTTGTTAAGAATAAGATCGCTCCGCCATTTAAAGAGGCAGAGTTTGACATCGTATTCGGACAGGGAATCTCCAGAGAAGGCGATATCCTTGACCTGGCGGCAAATACAGACGTGGTCAATAAATCAGGCGCATGGTATGCGTACAACGGCGAGAAGATCGGTCAGGGACGTGAGAATGCCAAGAAATTCCTGAAAGAGAATCCGGAGATTTGCCAGGAGATTGAAGCAAAGGTACGTGCATACTATCATCTGGATGGTGAAGATGCTGCAGAAGGAGCTGTTGCAGATGATTCTGTGGAAACTGCTGCACAGACTGACGCAGAGTAATGCAGATACAGGAAATTACCAGAGGAAAAAAGGGAAAGCTTACCGTTCGATTAGAGGGAGGGCTTTCCTTTCCCATTTATGAAAAAGAAGCAGCGAAGTATCGCATGACGGAGGGCGGCACGCTGTCTGACCAGGAGTGGAATGAAATCTGTACAGAGATTCTGGAGAAACGTGCAAAGCGCCGTGCTCTATATATTTTGCAGAGAATGGAACGGACAGAGTATCAGCTGCGTCAGAAACTGCAGGAGAACGGTTATCCGGAGAAAATTGTGCAGTGTGCCATTGATTATGTCAAATCCTTTCACTATGTGGATGATTATCGTTATGCCTGTACATACATCCGATATCATCAGGCAGAAAAGAGCCGGCGGCAGTTGAAAATGAAACTGTATGAGCGTGGTGTTGCGTCAAATCTGATCGAGCAGGCATTGGAAGATGAATATTCCGGCGAGGAAGAGCAGCTGATCGACCGTTTGCTGGAGAAGAAGCATTATGATGCGGAAACGATGGATCAGAAGGAAAAGCAGCGGATTTACCAGTATCTGATGCGCCGAGGTTTTCGTTCTGAGGCAATCCGGCGTCGGATGGAAATATAAAGTATTTTTGTGTCAAAACAGTTATGGATTGTATACAGTTTAGTGCCCCGGTTAGTATTATTTGCTTGACAGAAAGCACAAAAAAGTATAAAATTTAATAGTTGTAATTTATGACATAATACCAGATATAAATTGTTATATGTACAATGAAAATTAAATAAGGAGGTGCTCCTGTGGCGCAGATTATCATTGCGGTGGTAATTACTGCTGTAGTTGCAATCTTGCTTACTTACGTAGCATCTAATGCACATTTTAAGAAAGTTTCTGATGAGAAAATCGGAAGTGCAGAGGATCGTGCGAGAGCAATTATCGATGAAGCTGTGAAATCTGCTGAGACAAAGAAACGTGAGGCTTTGCTCGAGGTCAAGGAAGAGTCCATCAAGACAAAGAACGAACTTGACAAAGAGATCAAAGACCGCAGATCTGAGATTCAGCGTAATGAGCGTCGTGTAGAACAGAAAGAGGCTAATCTGGATAAAAAACTGGAAGCTATCGAGCGGCGTGAGCAGAGCTTTGCGGCAAAAGAAGAAGAGATTAAGCGACAGAAAGCAGAAGTTGCCAAGCTGAATGAAGAACGCATACAGGAACTGGAGCGAATTTCAGGACTCACCTCTGAACAGGCAAAAGAATATCTCCTGAAAACAGTTGAAGAAGATGTGAAACTGGATACTGCAAAGTTGATCAAGGAAATGGAGCATCAGGCAAAGGAAGAGGCTGGAAAGAAAGCAAAAGAATACGTAGTAAATGCGATTCAGAAATGCGCAGCCGATCATGTTGCCGAAACTACAATTTCTGTTGTGCAGCTTCCAAATGATGAGATGAAAGGACGTATCATTGGTCGTGAGGGACGTAATATCCGCACACTTGAGACTATGACAGGTGTAGATC
>CAVAFS010000231.1:0-2341 GCA_963587975.1 Bulleidia sp.
ACACATGGAGCTGACTGTTACTAATCGTTTGAGGGCTTGACCAAAAGGTTGAAATGACTCGGTTCTGTATGAAGTTTTGAAGGTATATATCTTCAATTGAATATAGGGATATAGTTCAGTTGGTAGAACGTTGGTCTCCAAAACCAAATGTCGAGGGTTCGAGTCCTTCTGTCCCTGTAGTGAGAAGACATTCAGAGTATTCTGGATGTCTTTTTTTGTATGCAGTATGATTATAAGACCACATTTTTTTGACTGTATGTAATATAAGCTCCATTTGTCTAATAAGCAGACTGTATCATATATTCCAATCTGGAATAAAAATGGTCAATGCTTTCGTTTTACGTCGTTGTATTTTCTGTGTTATCATTAGCATAAAGAAAAGGAAAACATAAAAACGCAGAAAAAGTAAAGGAGAAGATCGCATATGGGAAACAGAGTACCGATTACAGAAGAACAGAAAAAATTACGTTATGCAAAATATTATGAGAAGCCGTTAGCACCGGTTCCGGAAGAAAAACTGGCGCTTCTGGAAACACCGATGGATCCGGCAAAAGCATTGAAAATCGAAGACAGAAACAAACTGTTTGATCCAGGATATTTTGAAGTAGAAACCGGATACTGCGTCATGGAGGACGGCAGCGGATATATCGCCAATCACACAAAAATGCCGGGTGTAACCGTGGAGATGTTTGACTGGTGGTTTGCATGGCATGGTCTGGGCGAATTACGTTATACTTTGTGGGATCCGGAGGATCATTATTATGCGTACAGCATGAATCTGGCGCAGGGACGTTCTGACAAGCTTTCTCTGAAAGAAAAATATTGGGGAACGACGCATCACATCAAAGAAGACATTGGGGCAGGTGCAGATGAGCTGTTTGCATGCTTCAGAAAACCTTCCGAGATGGGATTTGATGAGAGTAAGATTGGAACAAAAGCCTGTGGTACTATCGTAACCGCTAATTCCGGTATTTTAAATGACCCGATGGCCAGTTCAGAGGTTATGTGTCATTTTGTGCGTGAGACAGAGGATGGTATTGAACTTCGTTCCAGATTCTGGCTCGGCTGGCATATTATCGGCGGCAAGCCGGTGAAAATTCTTCCGGATGACGAAGTGACACCGCTGATGAAACCAAAGCTTCTTCTGGCACATAATATGAAAGAGTTTCAGAACCTGGCAGATCTGCTTCCTCGCATTTATCCGGAGGAAAAAGATAACTGGAAGTAATTGATTGCTGCTAAGATATTGAAAAGTAATTACAAAGTGACAAGAAAAAGTAAAAAGACATTCTGTTGTGAAAACGGAATGTCTTTTTTGGAGGGTATGTAAAAATAGTAGAACAAATGTCAGAGGACATTTGAAGTTTGCAATATCATTTGTATTTTATGAGTATTTCAGGAATATACCACATTTAGAAAATCAAACCTGTCTGGTTCGCCTGAATTAAATTTGTGATGGCCTGGAACATTTCATCCACAGAATGTCTCCGGGAGCGGGCACATTCCTGTGCCTGACAGTCACATAGAATGCATTTTCGGAAGCTATCCCGGGAAAGTTTTGTCCCATTTTTATCGAGTACATCAATATCAAAAATACGGCCAAGTGGGTGTGTGTCTTCAATGTCACACATCCATTTTTTGATTTCCTTTGCATTGGCCTCTACGGATAAGATGTATTCATCTCCGGTAAAATTGTGAATCAGAATCTCGTTTTGGATAAAAATATGATGTGCCAACAATACATTTTTTATGGCCTGATATCCCTGTTCAAAAGCCTGTCTGATATCCGGATTCGTTTTGATCGGACCGGGGATATTCATACAGAATGATATTACCGTGGAATGATAACTTTCCAGAAAAGAGTCCTGAAATCTGGCGCGGCGTTCCCGGCAGTGCATCATATCCTGGATGGATACGGCTTTTTCTTTTGCTGTATTTTCTTTATGAATAGCTAAAGAGCTTTTTTGTACTGTCATAATCATCACCTCAATCATAGATTGTTTCAATAATGTACTACGTTTTTTGCTGATTGAATTTTTTCACGGATCAGTGCGGCTTCCGGGCTGGTGAAATACTGATAAGTGCTTTCCGGAACCAGTGTTTTTAACATGGAATCATCATTATTTTGGATGGCTAAACGCACATCAGATGCACTTACCAGCTTCCCGTTGCATTTTAATCGTGGAATCTCGATGCAGGTTATGTCGTAATCCGGAAGCTGTGACTTCATGATCTGGTTGTAAAGACCAGTAACCTGGCTGTACGGTTCTTCCCCCACATAGCGTACGGAAATGTGAAGCGTTGCAGAAAAAAAAAAAAAAATATCCAGATCCAGTAACGC
>CAVAFS010000232.1:0-10949 GCA_963587975.1 Bulleidia sp.
CTTTAAAGACAGTGATGCCTTTTGAGAGAAGCGCAGACCGGGGATGGATTTTGGGGAAAAGAAATTCATTCATGAGAGAAAGGAATAATAATAATGAAAAAGAAACTTGTAATGGTGTTAATGGCAGTTATGGTTGCAACCGCTGCACTTGGCGGATGTGGTCAGAAAGGAGCCGGAACAGGAACCAGTGCTTCCGCAGAGGAAGAGCAGGATGTGGAATATTCTGCAAAAGAGCTGCTGAAAGCAACTGATTATAAAGTAGAGAAATATGTAAAACTGAATGATTATATGAATATGACAGTGGAACTGTCTCAGGATTATTCAGTAACAGATGAGGCCATCCAGTCTTATATTGAGTATCTGATGTCTCAGTATCCGTCTTATGAAGTAAGTGACAAAAAGACAGTTGAGGATGGAGATGTCGTAAATATTGATTATGTTGGAAAAGTAGATGGCGAAGAGTTCAGCGGCGGCAGCGCTACCGGACAGCATCTGACCATCGGATCCGGATCTTTCATCGATGGATTTGAGGACGGACTGATTGGTGTGAACGTAGGCGATACCGTAGATCTGAACCTGAAATTCCCGGATAATTATACAAATAATACAGATCTGGCAGGCAAAGATGTCGTATTTACTGTTACAGTAAACAGCATCGACACAGAGAAAGAAATGACTTACGATGATCTGACCGATGAGTATGTCAGCGAGAACTTTGCAAGCAGCGGAATCACAACTGTAGATGGCCTGAAATCCGCAGTAAGCAGCACATTAGAGCAGAGCAGTTACAGCAACAAAATGTCTGAAATCCAGTCCGGTGTACTTTCCAAACTTCTCGAGGAGTGTGAAGTTACACTTCCGGATGGACTATTAGACCAGAGAATTTCCGAGTACAAAGCGCGTGTCAATAAAGCAGTAGAAGAGAGCGGACAGAGCTTTGAAGATTACATGGGAATGACCGAAGATGATTTTAATGACCAGGTAAGTGATTATATCGAAGAGAGCCTGAAACAGGAGCTGATCCTGGAAGCAATCGTAAAAGATCAGAATATCTCTATTTCTGAAAAGAACTTTGAGACATTCGTAGACAGCTATGTATCTCAGTACGGTATTGCAGACCGCGATACTTTCTATGAGGAGTACGGCGGAGAGGATTACGTAAGATTAAGCTATGCTGAGAACCAGGCACTTTCAAAAGTAATGGACAGCGTAAAGACAACCGTTGCTGACAGTTCCGATTCCTCTGATACCGGAGCAGATGACAGTTCTGCAGACGCAGAGTAAAAAATATCGTTCGCGTATTGAACGGGGACGACAAAAATTGAGTTTGATGTAAAAATGTAAAATAACAGCTAAGGGGCTGTATGTTGGGAGGCAATGACATGGAGTTGACAAACATCCGGGATTTATTCCGGGACAAAGAGACTTATCTTGAGAAAGAAGTATCCATCGGTGGATGGGTCCGTTCCGTTCGTGGATCCAAGACATTTGGATTTATCGTAGTAAATGACGGTACTTTTTTCGAGCCGTTACAGGTAGTTTACGGTGATCATCTGGAGAATTTTGCAGAAATCTCCAAATTAAACGTAGGTGCCGCAATTATTGTAACAGGTAAACTGGTGGCTACACCGGAAGCAAAACAGCCGTTTGAGATCCAGGCAGATAAAGTAGAGATCGAGGGCGCATCCGCACCGGATTATCCGTTGCAGAAAAAACGTCACAGTTTTGAGTATCTGAGAACAATTTCTCATTTACGCCCGCGTACCAATACATTTGAGGCTGTATTCAGAGTTCGTTCCCTGATCGCATACGCAATCCACAAATTCTTCCAGGAGCGTGATTTCGTGTATGTACACACACCACTGATCACAGGAAGTGACTGCGAGGGTGCCGGCGAAATGTTTCAGGTTACAACGATGGATTTGAACAATGTACCGAAAAAAGACGATGGAAGCGTTGATTTTACGCAGGATTTCTTTGGAAAACCAACCAATCTGACAGTAAGTGGACAGTTAAACGGTGAGACCTATGCCATGGCTTTCAAGAATATCTACACCTTTGGACCGACCTTCCGTGCAGAAAATTCCAATACCACCCGTCATGCAGCTGAGTTCTGGATGATCGAGCCGGAGATCGCTTTCGCAGATCTGAAAGACGATATGGTACTGGCAGAGAGCATGCTGAAATATGTCATCCGTTATGTATTAGAACATGCACCGGAAGAGATGGAGTTCTTCAACAAATTTGTGGACAAGGGCTTACTTGACCGTCTGAACCATGTATTGAATTCCGACTTCGGTCACGTTACTTATACAGAAGCCATTGAGATCCTTGAGAAAAACAATGATAAATTCGATTACAAAGTATTCTGGGGTGCAGATCTCCAGACGGAACATGAGCGTTATCTGACAGAGGAAATCTTTAAACGCCCGGTGTTTGTAACCGATTATCCGAAGGAGATCAAAGCCTTCTACATGAAACTGAACGAGGATGGCAAAACCGTTGCCGCTATGGACTGTCTGGTTCCGGGCATCGGCGAGATCATCGGCGGAAGCCAGCGTGAGGACGACTACGAGAAACTGCTTGGCAGAATGAAAGAACTCGGACTGAAAGAAGAAGATTACGACTTCTATCTGGATCTGAGAAAATACGGTTCTGCAAGACATGCAGGTTTCGGACTTGGATTCGAGCGCTGCGTCATGTACCTGACAGGTATGGGCAATATCCGTGACGTAATCCCGTTCCCAAGAACTGTAAACAACTGTGAGTTATAATTCTTTTTACAGTGCCAGAATACATGTGTCATGTCATGCTTGCATGTAAAGGACACATGGAATTCGTGTAAAAAGAATATGTAAGTAATTAAAAAAGGGGAGGTTTGGTACACACCGGACTTCCCCTTTATCAAACAGGAAAATAAAAACAGGAAATTATATGGCAAATTATAAAATTATCATTCAATACGATGGAACCCGCTACAAGGGCTGGCAGCGTCAGAAGACCACAGACCAGACCATTCAGGGAAAAATCGAAGCAATTTTAAGCAGACAATATGGACGCAACATTGAGATTGATGGTTCCGGGCGGACCGATGCCGGGGTGCATGCGCACGGACAGGTGGCAAATTTCCGAATTCCGGATTCCTGCTGTGAGGGAAAGACATCGGAGGAAGTGTGTGAAGATCTGAAAGGTCTTTTTGCGCAGTATCTGCCGGAGGACATTGCGGTGGTTGACGTGCGCGTCGCTTCGGAACGTTTTCACAGCCGTCTGAATGTGGTGAAAAAAACGTATGTGTACCGTATCTGGAATGCGGAATATCCGAATGTGTTTGAACGGAAATATATGCTGCATGATCCACAGAAAATGGATGTGGAAGCCATGCAGGCAGCAGCGGAATATCTGCTTGGAAAACATGATTTTGCAGCGTTTTGCGGAAATGCAAAAATGAGGAAATCAACCATTCGTACCATTCATGAAATCGACATCAGACGGATCGGTGAGGAGATCCGTTTTACATATACCGGCAATGGTTTTCTGCAGAATATGATCCGCATCGTCACAGGAACTCTTGTGGACGTGGGAACCGATGTGTATCCGCCGGAGCATGTGGCGGAAATTCTGGAAGCAAAGGTGCGGGCCAATGCGGGACCGACCATGCCGGCTCAGGGACTGACACTCTGGGAAGTAGTTTACTAAGGTGTATACACAGAGTAATGATTCTATAAGTAAAAGAATGTGATTCTGCGTAGAATGTGGAAATAAGACACTTTTACAGAAAAATATTACGTAAGAAACATTGAAACTTGGAAAAATGAGGAAGAAAGTTTGAAAGAAAAATGGGTTGTATCAGCGAAAAAGGCTGATTTTCAGGCAATCGGGCAGGAATTTGGCATCGATCAGGTCGTTGCCCGGATCATGCGAAATCGTGGCCTGACGAATCTGCATGAGATGGAACTGTATCTGCATGGCGGCAGGGCAGATCTGCACGATCCCCATCTGCTGAAAGATGTGGATCTGGCGGTTCAGATCATTCAGGTTAAGATTGCTGAGAAAAAACATATCCGTATCATCGGAGATTATGATATAGACGGGATTCAGTCCACCTATATTTTATACAGTGCGCTGCACCGCCTGGGTGCTGAGGTGGATTTTGTGATTCCTGATCGAATTTTGGATGGATATGGACTGAATGAACATCTGGTGACAAGGGCACATGAGGATGGAGTCGATACGATTCTGACCTGCGATAACGGCATTTCTGCCATTGAGCAGATCCGTTTGGCCAAAATATTTGGCATGACCGTGGTGGTAACGGATCATCACGAGGTACCTTATATAGAGGAAAACGGTGTGCGCAGGGAAAAACGCAGTGAGGCGGATGCCATTGTTAATCCAAAGCAGAAGGATTGCAGTTATCCATGTAAGGAGTTATGCGGAGCAGCTGTTGCCTTCAAATTTGCACAGGTGCTGTATGAAGCCGCAGGACTGAATCCGTCGGAAGCAGACTGTTTTATCGAAAATGCCGGTTTTGCCACGGTGGGAGATGTGATGAACCTGCAGGGTGAAAACCGAATCCTTGTAAAGATGGGATTGGAAATGCTGAACCGCACCACAAATAGCGGCATGAAGGCGCTGATTCTGCAAAATGGTCTGGAACTTGGAAATTTAAAATCATATGATATTGGATTTAAAATCGGTCCCTGCCTGAATGCCAGCGGACGTCTGGATACGGCGCGGCTTTCCCTGAAATTGCTGCTTTGTGAATCAGAGATAGAAGCTGCTGTGATGGCGCAGGAGATCGTGGAATTAAACGAGAGCCGGAAGCTTCTGACCGCGGATGCGGTGAAGCAGGCGAAGGAGATTGCAGGCCAGGAGGAATATGCGAACGACCGTGTGCTTGTGATCTTTCTGCCGGATTGTCATGAAAGTCTGGCGGGCATCGTTGCCGGTCGTATCCGGGAAGCCTATCACCGGCCAACGCTGGTGATTACCCGAAGTGAAAACGGTGCGAAGGGCTCCGGCCGTTCCATCGAGGCTTATTCCATGTATGAGGAATTATGTAAATGCGAGCAGTATCTGACGCAGTTTGGCGGACATCCCATGGCAGCAGGTTTTTCCCTGAAAGAAGAAAACATTGACGCATTCCGAAAAGCACTGAATGAAGCATGTACCCTGACGGAGGAAGATCTGATTCCGAAGGTGGTCATTGATGTACCGATGCCGATCAGCTATATTTCCGAAGACCTGATCGATCAGCTGGGGCTTTTGGAACCGTTTGGAAAAGGTAACGAAAAACCGGTATTTGCAGACCGGAACCTGACCATTGAGCGTCTGCGGATCTGCGGAAAAGAAGGCCGGGTATTCCAGATGCAGCTGCGAAACAGTGCAGGAATTTCCGTGGATGCGGTATATTTTGGCGATGCGGAAGATATTCTGTTACCATTAGAGGAAAAATATGGTAAAGTAGTGGCACAGGATACACTTGCGGGACGATGCATTCACAATGCATCCCTGCATTTTACCTATTATCCGAAAATTGACACTTATTATGCGACCCCGCGGATCAAATTAACGTTGACAGGGGTATCAGCCTGAGGGCATACTGTTTACAGACAGTGCCTGTAAAAAAGGAGGAACCGTATGAAAGGATTTTTACGAAGAGGACTGGCCGTTGTTCTGGCAGCTGTAATGGTGATGGGACTGACTGTCAGTGCCTTTGCCGAAAACAGCAGTGATGCAAAGACACAGGTGACCATCGAGGATGGCGACACACCGTATATTTCATTTGGCGCAGACCTGCGTGAGGATGAGAAAGCCAAAGTTCTGGAGCTTTTTGGTATTACAGAAGCGGATCTGGAAAAATGCGATGTAAATACCGTGACAAATGCGGAAGAACATCAGTATCTGGACGCTTATATTACAAATGACCATATCGGAAGCCGTGCATTGTCTTCCGTAGCTGTGATGAAAGCGAAAAAAGGAAGCGGCATCACCGTTACTACAAAAAATATCAATTACTGTACCACAAGCATGTATGAAAATGCCCTGGCCACCGCCGGTGTGGATGATGCGGATGTCATCGTTGTGGGACCTTTTGATATGTCCGGAACTGCCGCACTGATCGGGGCTATCAAAGCCTACTCCACAATGACCGGAGAAGAAGTAGATACTGATGTCATCGACGGCGCCATCAACGAAATCGTGGTCACCGGTGAGATTGGTGATGAGACCGGAAATACCGACGAGATTGCAGGTATGGTAGCTTATCTGAAAGATCAGGTAGGTGGTAAAAATTTGTCGGACAGCGAGATTACAGATGCCATTGATCAGGCTTCTGAGAAATTTAACGTAACTCTGACACAGGATCAGATCGATCAGCTGCTGGCTTTACTGAAAAAGCTGCAGGGACTGGATCTTGACTGGGGCAATCTGAAAGATCAGGCGCAAAATCTGTATGGAAAATTAAAAGATATGGGGCTGAACATTGACACAGCGGCTCTTGGTCAGCAGGCCCAGGGATTTTTTTCAAAAATTATTGCGTTTATCAAGAGTTTGTTTAACAGATAAGACAGAGTGGAGGAAATATGGAGGCATATACAGAATTTGCACAGGTTTATGAAACATTCATGGACAATGTTCCTTACGAGGAATGGTGCGAGGGAATCTGCAATATTTTACAGGAACACGGCATCCGGGATGGCCTGGTGCTGGATCTGGGCTGCGGAACCGGCACGATGACGCGTCTGCTGCGAAAAAAAGGCTACGACATGATCGGTGTGGATGCATCGGCGGAAATGCTTGAGATTGCCAGAAATCACTCGGATGAGGGAATTTTGTACCTGCAGCAGGATATGAGGGAATTTGAGTTATATGGCACCGTGGCAGCTGTCGTTTGTGTCTGTGATTCCCTGAATTATCTGCTGGAAGAGGAAGATCTGGCGCAGGTATTTTCTCTGGTGCACAATTATCTGGATCAGAATGGTGTCTTTATTTTTGACATGAATACGATCCATAAATACAGAGATGTCATCGGAGATTCCACGATCTGTGAAAACAGAGAGGACAGCAGTTTTATCTGGGAAAACTATTTTGATGAGGAGAGCAGCATCAATGAGTATGCGCTGACCTTGTTTGTAAAACAGGAAAACGGCTTATATGAGCGGTCTGAGGAATTTCATTACCAGAAGGCGTATGAGCTGGATCTGGTGGCCGATTTACTGAAAGCGGCCGGTCTGACACTGGTGGCTGTCTGTGAGGAAGGCACCACGGAAGAACCGGGTGCAGACTGCGAGCGTGCCTATTTTGTAGCCGTGCGCACACAGCCACATATATTTTAGGATACAGTGTGCGAATGGCGCGAGTGAACTGTAAGAGTATAAATTAGTAAGAAAAGGAATGAGAAATATGGAAGACTATATTGTAAGAGCAACGGCGGCGGACAGTTCCATCCGTGCCTTTGCCATGACTTCAAAAGGAATTGTAGAGGAGGCACGTCAGCGTCATAACACCAGCCCGGTTGTAACCGCAGCGCTTGGACGTCTGCTTACCGGCGGTGCCATGATGGGCGTGATGATGAAAGGGGACAAGGATCTGCTTACCGTTCAGATCCAGTCCGGCGGACCGATGAAAGGAATGACTGTGACCGCAGATTCCCAGGGACATGTCAAAGGTTACCCGGTGGTCAATGATGTTATGCTGCCGCCAAACAAACAGCACAAATTGGATGTCGGCGGCGCTGTTGGTGTCGGTATGATGCGTGTCATCAAAGATATGGGTCTGAAAGAGCCGTATGTGGGAACTACCGTATTGCAGACCAGTGAGATCGCAGAAGATCTGACCTACTATTTTGCAACATCTGAGCAGGTGCCGTCTTCGGTAGGCCTGGGTGTGCTGATGAATAAAGACAACACCGTGCGTCAGGCAGGCGGATTTATCATCCAGCTCATGCCGTTTACTGATGAAAAGATCATTGATGCGTTGGAGAAAAAGCTTTCCGAGATTACTTCTGTGACAAATCTGTTGGAAGAGGGACATACCCCGGAGAGCATGCTGGAGTATATTTTGGGCGATTTCGGCGTGGAGATCACAGAGAAGATTCCGGCATCATTCTATTGCAACTGCTCCAAAGACCGTGTGAAAAAAGCAATCATCAGCATCGGAAAAAAAGATTTGAATGAAATGATCGCAGATGGCAAACCTATTGAGGTAAAATGCCATTTCTGTAATACGGCATACACATTCAGTGTGGAAGAATTGAAGGAGATCGTACGCAAATGAGACAGGGATTTATCAAAGTAGCAGCCCTGACACCGAAAGTGACGGTGGCTGATACAAAAACAAACCGGGAAGAGATCTGCCGTCTGATGGATGAGGCAGAGCAGAAAGGTGCAAAAATTCTGGTATTACCGGAACTTTGTATTACCGGATATACCTGTGGAGATCTGTTTTACCAGCAGGTATTGCTGCGGGAGGCAAAAAAAGAGCTTTTAGCGATTGCAAAATATACAGAGCGCAAGGATTATCTGGCTTTTGTGGGACTGCCACTGGAATATAACGGCAAGCTTTACAATGTGGCAGCAGCTGTTGCGCAGGGAAAAGTACTTGGTTTGGTGCCAAAGACACATATCCCGAATTACAACGAATTTTACGAGCGCAGACATTTTGTATCGGGCATGAAAAATCCGGTTCCGGTGGCGCTTGATGAGGATACCATTGTTCCGATGGGAACTAAAATTCTGTTCCAGTGCAGACAGATGCCGGAACTGAAAATCGGTGCAGAAATCTGTGAGGATGTATGGGCACCGAACCCGCCGGGCGTAGAACATGCGCTGGCAGGAGCAACCGTATTGGTAAATCTGTCTGCCAGCGATGAGACAACCGGAAAAGATATGTACCGCAAGAGCCTTGTGACAGGACAGTCCGGACGTCTGATCTGCGGCTATATTTACTGCAGCGCCGGAGATGGAGAGTCCACTCAGGATGTGGTTTATTCCGGTCACAATCTGATTGCAGAGAACGGTACACTGCTGGCAGAGTCCAGACGTTTCTGCAATGAGAGTATTTATACTGAGTTGGATATTGCCAGACTGAATGAGGAGCGTCGCCGCATGAGCACTTTTGTGACATCGGATGAGTCTTATATTAACATCGAGTTCAGTCTGAAAGAAGAAAAAACAGAGCTGACTAGATTTGTGGATCCGGCACCTTTTGTACCGGGCAATAAAGCAGACCGTGAGAAACGCTGTGAGGAAATCTTTATGATCCAGGCTATGGGATTAAAAAAACGTCTGGAGCATACCCATGCGGCAACTGCCGTGGTTGGTATTTCCGGAGGTCTGGATTCCACCCTTGCACTGCTTGTTATGGTAAAAGCTTTTGATCTGATCGGCAAAGACCATAAAGACATCGTGGCTGTGACTATGCCTGGTTTTGGAACCACAGACCGTACTTACGACAATGCGGTAAGTCTGATCCATTCGCTGGGAGCAACCTTCCGGGAGGTCAGCATTGTGGATTCCGTGCGGGTACATTTCAATGATATCGGTCAGGACGAAGCTGTGCATGATGTGACTTATGAAAATGGACAGGCCAGAGAGCGTACACAGATTCTGATGGACATTGCAAATAAGAGCGGCGGTATGGTCATCGGAACCGGTGATATGTCAGAGCTTGCTCTTGGATGGGCAACCTATAATGGCGATCATATGTCCATGTATGGCGTCAATGCATCTGTGCCGAAGACACTGGTACGTCATCTGGTGCGTTATTACGCGGATACCTGTGGGGATGAGACGCTGCAACGCGTGTTGTATGATGTATTGGATACACCGGTCAGCCCGGAACTTCTCCCGCCGGAAGATGGCAAGATTTCTCAGAAAACAGAGGATATTGTGGGACCGTATGAGTTACATGATTTCTTCCTGTATTATATTCTGAGATTTGGATGTACACCGAAAAAGATTTACCGTCTGGCCAAATATGCTTTTGACGGAATTTATGATACAGAGACCATTCAGAAATGGCTGAAAACATTTTATCGCAGATTTTTCAGTCAGCAGTTTAAACGTTCCTGTCTTCCGGATGGACCGAAGGTTGGTACGGTAGCGGTATCTCCGCGTGGAGATCTGCGTATGCCGTCTGATGCAAGTGCAGGAATCTGGATGGAGGAACTGGAACATCTGGAAGAGGACGAACAGCCGGTTTCACAGGGAATTCTGGGTGGAAGCTGGGAAGAGTTCGCTGCGCGGATGAATCAGCAGTAGGTCTTCATTCAAGGCCTTTAACATGCGAAGACCGGCAGTACAAAGTTCCTGCAGAAAAGTACGTTTGTACTCGTTTTGCAGCAGATTACGAGCAGAAGACAGATAGTTTTGTACGTGACCGTGACGGAGAGCTTCCAGAAACTGGACGTTGTATGGAACATGTAACGTCAGTTGTTCCGGGAGGCGGTACAGCTGACAGAGACGGAAGGCTTCTGATTCCAGACAGGGAAAGTAGTCCAAAAGGGCGTAGCAGACGTTGAAAAAAGGCATGTGGCCTTCGCAGAAAAATGAATGAAAATAAGCAGAATCAGCAGGCAGACCGATGACGACAAGGTCTGCCTGTTTTAGTAAGTGCATGGTGCGCGGGTCATTGCGGGACTGAAAATCCAGGCATTGGATGTCACCATATCTCTGAAAAAATGGGATGAAATAGTCCAGACAGAATTGCGGGTGTGAGGACTGGATGGGACTCCAGAATGCGATGATGTAAGATTTTTTCATAATTGAATTCTAAAAGATAAAGACATATTTATTATATATCCGTGCATACGGAATGTAAAGCTAAATTTATAATCTGATATAAATTTACGTTATGAAGAGAAAAGAAAGAATCCTGTCAGGACAGCTAGTCGTGCACTGCCCTCGCTTTGCTTCGGTTTTATCGCGCTCACTCGCACTCTCCTATAA
>CAVAFS010000233.1:0-2280 GCA_963587975.1 Bulleidia sp.
CTTTTATCGGAGTTGGAAGTGAGCGCGATAAAACCGAAGCAAAACGAGGGTAACGCACGACTAGCGGTTGCAGAAGGAGTCTCCGATTTTGCCTATAAAAAAATATTAAATTTTATTTAGAGTATCTGGACACGATTTCATTCATTTCAGTCCAGCATGCTTCCATATCGCGCACAAGTTTGAACTGTGTGCGTGCCCGGTCAAGATTCTGGCCTGGTCGATGAATGGCAAAATAATGATCGCCTTCCAGATAATCAGTCAGGAAGCGAATACCGCATTCTAATGTCATGAGTTTTGCGCCCCATGGCAGTGTCTCAATTTCCAGTGGAGTCAGTGCATCTCCGGCAATCTCCAGAAATCCTTTTGTATATGCTTCAAATAATTCCAGTGAGAAATTTACTTTGCTGAGATCCTGCTCGTCTTCGGCACTGTGGTTTGCACCAAAGCGGATGGAATCACCATAGTCGTTGGCTGCAAGTCCCGGCATAACAGTGTCCAGATCAATGATACAAAGAGCTTCGCCGGTCTGATCATCTAACAGGATGTTATTTAATTTTGTGTCGTTGTGTGTAACACGCAGCGGCAGTTTTTCAGCAGCAAGCAAATCGGTCATATAGGAACAGTCAGCTTCGTGATCCAGTACAAACGTAATTTCTTCGGCAACGTCTGCGGCACGGTGCATAACATCCGCAGCCAGTGCCTCTTTGAATTTACGGAAACGATCCGGTGTATTGTGAAAATCCGGAATGGTTTCATGTAAGGTGGAAGCATCGTAATCGGACAGATTTTTCTGGAACTGTCCGAATGCTTTTGCAGAGGTATAAAAATCATTGGCATCTCTGCACTGCTGCAGGCAGATGGTGTGCTCCACATAAGTAAATACACGCCATACACCCTGCTCAGAATCGGTAAAATAAGGCTGACCGTCTCTGGTATAAACCACAGTCATGGTTTCACGTTCGGTGTCTCCCCCGCGTTTTTCAATTATAGTTTTTAAATAAGAAGTAACGCTACAGATATTTTCCATCAGTTCTTTCGGATTGGTAAAGATATCTGTATTAATCCGCTGCAGGATAAATTTTTTTGTCTCCGCATCGGAAGAAACGGTTACAAGGTTTGTATTGTTGATATGTCCTTCCCCATAGGCATTATGAGTCAGCGTGCCTTCCCCCCAGTCGTAGGCAGCAAGGACTTCCTCAAATGCTTCAGGTGAAACCTGTGTCATAGATTTGTTCTCCTTTGTATCAAATATGCTGGTTTACTGCCAGAGCGGAGCCGGATATAAACCATTCTCTGCCATGTCTGCAAGTGCTTTTACAATGCCTGGTTTGTCTTCACGGTAAGTAACACCGTACCATTTGTCTGGGCTCTGTAATACTTTGACAGTTGCTTTTTCTTCATCCAGAAGCTGGCTGACAACGGATGGAAGGAAATATTCGCCTTTCATTGGATTGGATTTCATGGCCTCATCCAGGAAAGCCGAGAAACGTGCTTCGGCTTCTTTGACAAAGCTTTCGCTGAATCCCCAGAGGTTCATGGATACGATGGTGTTTCCATCGATATCTTTCCATGTCTCACCTTTGTCCTCTGTAAAATGAATGCCGTTCTCATACTGCTCGATCTGTGTGTGCTCCACAACGCTGATCAGGTTGGAGTCCGCGTCAGTTGTGCAGACACCGCGGGCCACAGAACCGTTTTCTGTAACCGTATTTTTCAACTGATAGCCTACCATGCAGTAGCGGTACTTATCATCATCACTGTGGTTAGACAGGTAATCGTAAATGATTTTAAAACAGGTTGTGCCATAATAATCGTCTGCGTTGATAACAGCAAACGGCGCATCAATGAGATGGCGTGCTGCGAGGATCGCATGGCAGGTGCCCCATGGTTTCTCACGTCCTTCCGGAACAGAATAGCCTTCCGGGAGATCATCCAGATCCTGGAAGGCATAAGCCACTTCCATGTATTTGGATACATGATTTCCGATGACTTCCTTGAATTCTTTTTCGATAGAATGTTTGATGATAAAAATTACTTTTTCAAATCCGGCGCGGCGTGCGTCAAAAAGAGAGTAATCCATGATGACTTCTCCGTGTCCGCCAACCGGATCCATCTGTTTTAATCCGCCGTAACGGCTTCCCATGCCGGCTGCCATGACAACTAATACTGGTTTTTTCATATAGCAATGTCCTCCATATATAGTATTAAATATGCGTAAGTAGTGTAAGTGGATTGCGAATATCCGCTTACCTATCAAGTGTTTTTTGGAGCGCATTTATC
>CAVAFS010000234.1:0-6435 GCA_963587975.1 Bulleidia sp.
ACAAACAATGAAAACGGCTGGTGGTATGTAAAAGACGGTAAAGTTGATTTCAATTACAACGGAATCAAGAACAACCAGAATGGCTGGTGGAAGATCGTCAACGGTAAAGTAGACTTTGGCTATACAGGTGTTTCCAACAACGAGAACGGCTGGTGGAGAGTTGAAAACGGAAAAGTAAACTTCAACTACAATGGTCTGGCAAATAACCAGAACGGCTGGTGGAAGATTACAAACGGAAAAGTAGATTTTAATTATAATGGCATTGAGACAAATGCAAACGGAACATGGGTAGTGAAAAACGGAAAAGTAGATTTTTCCTACTCAGGAAAAGTAAAAGTGAACGGAAAAACATATCGTGTTAAAAATGGTAAGGTAAAAATGTAATCGTCATGCTTATATTTTTGCAATAAACGACCCTGAAAAGCATAACATAATATCCCCCGCAAAAAGGAAGTGCTGCACATTTTGTGCAGTGCTTTCTTTTTTTGTCTGTAATTTATGACCGGATCAAAAGTAAAGTTTTTTACAAAAGATTTACCTTTTTTTTGCGCAATCCTGATAGTATGAAAAACCAAATCCGATTAAAGTATACGTCGTAAGGCAAACAAAACAACTTGCCAACATGACCTGAATAAGCCAAAGGCCATACAGGTCTGTACATAAAAAACAAAGAAAAAGATGTAAATCGAAAAGGAGAGAATCGAAATGAAACTGAAAAAAATGATGGCACTTGTACTTTGCGCAGCAACAGTAGCAGGACTTGGACTTACAGGATGTGGAAACAGTGATAACGGCGCAGCAACAGATAACACAGGAAGCGCAGCAGCAGAGAGCGGCAGCACAGGAAGCTCAGATGCATCAGCTGATTTTTCCGGAAACATCAGCGTATTATCCCGTGAGGATGGTTCCGGTACAAGAGGCGCTTTCATCGAGCTGTTCGGCATCGAAGTAAAAAATGATGCAGGTGAGAAAGAAGATATGACAACTGTAGACGCAACCATCACAAACAACACAGAGGTTATGATGTCTACTGTAGCTGGTAATGAATATGCAATTGGTTACTGCTCCCTTGGTTCATTAAATGATACAGTAAAAGCCCTGAAAGTAGATGGAGCGGAAGCAACGACAGAGAACGTAGCTGATGGTACATATAAAGTATCCAGACCGTTCAATATTGTTACAAAAGACAAAGTAAGTGATGTGGCTCAGGACTTCATTAACTACATCATGAGCGCTGACGGCCAGCAGGTCATCGAAGATGACGGATACATTTCCGTAGCAGAAGGTGAAGCATTTACATCCAGTGGAGCAAGCGGAAAAATTACAATCGACGGTTCTTCCAGTGTATCACCGGTTATGGAGAAACTGGTAGAGGCTTACAAGAAAGTTAACCCGAATGCAGAAATCGAGCAGCAGACAACTGATTCCACAACAGGTGTAACATCTGCGATCGACGGTAAATGTGATATCGGAATGGCTTCCCGTGACCTGAAAGAAGACGAGACAGGCGTAACAGCTACAAAGATCGCACTTGACGGTATTGCGGTAATCGTAAACAATGACAACCCGACAGATGAGATCAGCTCTGATATGGTAAAACAGATCTTCACAGGTGAAGTTACAAAATGGGATGATGTGAAATAATAAATGATCATGTATGCGTCACTACAGATTCCAGTCAAAAAGAATCCGTGTGGCGCATTCCCATAGGGAGAAGAAAAACATATGAAACGAAAAGAAAAAATATTTGAAATTATTTTTCTCCTTGTTGCCTGTCTTTCCATCGTGGCCGTAGCCATGATCTGCATTTTCTTATTTGCAAACGGAATCCCGGCAATGGGAAAAATAGGACTTGGAAAATTCCTGGGCGGACAGGTATGGAAGCCCGGAAACGATAAATACGGCATCTTTCCGATGATCATCGGAAGTCTGTACATTACAGGCGGTGCCATTGCAGTAGGTGTGCCGATCGGCATTTTTACTGCAGTTTTTCTTGCAAAATATTGTCCGAAGAGACTTTACAAAATCATCAAACCGGCAACAGAGCTTCTGGCAGGAATCCCTTCCGTTGTATACGGATTCTTTGGTCTGATGGTCATCGTACCGGCCGTTCGTATGATCTTTGGAACAAACCGGACAGACGGAATGAGTATTCTGACCGCATCTTTCCTGCTTGGAATCATGATCCTGCCGACCATCATCGGCGTGACAGAGACTTCCATCCGTGCCGTAAACAACGCTTATTTTGAAGGCGCACTCGCATTAGGTTGTACAAAAGAAGCAAGTATCTTCCGCTGTGTCATCCCGGCAGCAAAATCCGGAATTCTGGCAGGTGTGGTGCTTGGTATCGGCCGTGCCATCGGTGAGACTATGGCGGTTGTAATGATCGCAGGAAACCAGCCACGTATGCCGCATGGGATTTTACAGGGTGTCCGTACCCTGACGACAAACGTTGTACTTGAGATGGGCTATGCAAGCGGACTTCACAGAGAGGCACTCATCGCAACCGGTGTGGTACTGTTTGTATTTATCCTGATCATTAACCTGGCATTCAGCATTATCAAAGGAAAAGGAGAGAAGGAATAATGAAAAAGACAAAGAAAAAGATTTATGTCGGCTCTCTGATCCTGAAAATACTGATCATTCTGGCAGCAATTTTTACCATTGTGATGCTTGGCTACCTGATCGTATATATTCTGGGCAAAGGTATACCGCATCTGACCCCGTCACTGTTTTCCTTACACTATGACAGTGATAACGTATCAATGCTTCCATCTATCATCAATACGTTGATCATGATCGGTGTGGCATTACTGATCGCAGTTCCGATCGGTGTGTTCTCTGCGGTATATCTGACAGAGTATGCGAAAAAAGGCAATAAATTAGTAAAAATCATCAGAACGACAGCAGAAACATTAACAGGTATTCCATCCATCGTTTACGGATTGTTTGGTATGTTATTTTTCGTAACCGCATGCCACATGTCCTACTCCTTAATGGCAGGTATCTTAACTGTAGCGATCATGGTTCTGCCGACTGTTTTAAGAACCACAGAAGAAGCACTCTTAGCTGTTCCGGACAGCTTCCGTGAAGGAAGTTTCGGACTGGGCGCAGGCAAGCTTCGTACGGTGTTCAAAATCGTACTTCCAAGCGCCATCCCGGGCATCCTCTCCGGTGTCATTCTTTCCACCGGACGAATCGCCGGTGAGACAGCAGCATTGATCTACACCGCAGGAACCATGGCAACCTTACCGAAGAACCTGCTTTCTTCCGGACGTACACTGGCAGTACACATGTATGTACTTTCCCAGGAAGGATTACATACGGATCAGGCCTTTGCTACCGCAGTTATTTTGCTGGTAATGGTACTTCTGATCAACATTTTATCTTCCGTTATTGCAAAGAAAATGCAACGGGACTAAAGGATTGGAATCTTGATCGTAAAATAAAAGTGACAGGAAACGTATTTGCAAATAGCAATATGTGAGAGAGGATAACAAAACGAACATGTTAAAAAATAAAATGATAATCGAGCATATGAATCTTCATTACGGAGATTTCCATGCATTAAAAGATATTAATCTGGAGATTAAAGAGCATCAGATCACCGCATTCATCGGACCTTCCGGATGTGGTAAATCCACGCTTCTGAAATCTTTGAACCGTATGAATGATCTGGTGGAGGGATGTAAGATTGATGGTCTGATCGCATTGGACGGCGAGGATATTTACGGAAACAACATGGATGTAAACCTTCTGAGAAAAAGGGTTGGCATGGTATTCCAGAAGGCGAATCCATTTCCGATGAGCATTTACGATAACGTGGCATTCGGACCGAGAACACATGGTATCCACAACAAAGCACAGCTGGATGATATCGTAGAAAAATCACTTCGTGACGCTGCTATCTGGGACGAAGTCAAAGACCGGCTGAAAAAAAGTGCCCTTGGTGTATCCGGTGGACAGCAGCAGAGGATCTGTATCGCCCGTGCGCTGGCAGTTCATCCGGAAGTGCTGCTGATGGATGAGTCCACATCTGCGCTGGATCCGATCTCCACATCAAAGATCGAGGATCTGGTCATGGAACTGAAATCCCAGTATACCATCGTTATGGTGACACATAACATGCAGCAGGCTGTACGTGTGTCTGACCAGACTGCATTTTTCCTGTTGGGCGACCTTATAGAGTATGGTGATACCGATCAGATATTTTCTACACCGAAGGAGAAAAAAACAGAAGATTATATTACCGGTAGATTTGGTTAATAAATGTGCACAGTTCCAGATTTTGTCTGAAGAGATGCTGATCCGATCAGTATTTCCTTAGAAACTGTTGGTGGAACGCACGGATTTGCAAGGGAGAACAGGAAAAATGAGAAATCAATTTGACAGACAGTTAAACGCCCTGAACGGCGAACTGATCCAGATGGGGCATATGGTGGAGCAGGCGATCGAGCATGCGATTGAAGCTATGATACATCAGGATGCAGAAAAAGCAAAAAAGAATATGGAATTTGACTCAGAAGTGGACCAGCAGGAGAAAGATATTGAAACGCTCTGTATGAAACTTCTGATGAAACAGCAGCCGGTGGCAAGAGATCTCCGACTGATCTCAGCGGCATTAAAAATGATCACAGACATGGAGAGGATCGGTGACCAGGCAGCGGATATTTCTGAATTATCTTTATCTCTGGTAAATGAGAAAAACCTGCCGATGATGGATCGTATGAAACAGATGTCTCAGGAATGTATGCTGATGGTAATGAAAGGTCTGGAAGCCTTTGTGGCAAAAGATATTGAAATGGCAAAAAAAGTCATTGCAAGAGATGATGTGATCGATGCCATGTTTGACGAGACAAAAAAAGAAGTGATCGATCTGATCCAGAATAATGGAGCAGGCGCAGAAGTAGCAACAGATCTGCTGATGGTGGCAAAATATTTTGAGCGGATCGGCGATCATGCGACCAATATTGCAGAGTGGGTTATTTTTTCCATCAATGGAACACATCCGACGATCAGTCCGGATCCGATACTGTAAAGAATGAGGTCTGAACAGTCCACGCACACTTTACACGGGTGATGAGTGGGCTGTAAATTAAGTAATAGCGGATGCTGATCCGATATTATATACAGGCAGATGCCTGAATTACTGTAAAAACAGCACAATTTGTGGAGGAAGAGATGAACAAGAACAGAAAGTTATGGAAGAGAGGCGTTGCTGTCGCAGCTGCAGCAACTATGATCGCAGGAATGGTACCGTCTGTAAACGCATTTGCGTATGGCGCCTATGATGTAAGCAAGAGCACATTCAAGGCCGATACAGACAATTCAGCAGATTTCCAGAATTGGGTATCTACTGTATGGCAGGGCGGCGAGGAAGCTTATGCTAATACAGATGAGATTGCGCTGACACCGGGGTCTGACGCAAATGACCTGAACTTTGCATGGTACTCTGAAAGTAAGGGCACACCTGCTGTTATGGTATGGAAAGACGGCGCAAAATCAAGTGCCCGGGTATTTACAGGAACAGCGACTGAGATCAGTGCAGCAAACTGGCAGGATAAGACATTTACAGCTTCCAACAAGGTAAGCATAGAAGATTATTTTGAAGAAAACACAAAGTATATTTATCAGTATACGGATGACTATAAAGAAGATGGTACATCTGTATGGTCTGAGGAATACAATTATACAACACAGTCTACAGATGAATTTTCCGTTATCCTTACCGGAGATCCTCAGGTAGGTGCTTCCGGAAGCTCATCCGACAGACAGGCAGACGACGCAAGTGTTGCGCGTGATGCCTACAACTGGAACAAAACAATGCAGCAGGCTATTCAGACATGTCCAAATGCAGCATTTCTATTATCTGCAGGTGATCAGATCAATGAATCTAATTCCAATTCAGAAGACGCAAGAAAAACAAGAGAGAGTGAGTATGCCGGATATTTATATCCGTCAGTATTCAGAAGCCTTCCGATCGCAGCAACCATCGGAAACCATGATATGAACGGTTCAGATTATACCGCTCATTTCAACAATCCGAATTCAGAAGAAAATCTGGGACAGACTGCAGCAGGAAGCGATTTTTACTTCAGCTATGGAAATGCGTTATTTATTTCCCTGAACAGCAATAACCGTAACCAGGCAGAGCACAGAAAACTGATGGAAGAAGCCGTTGCAAGCAATCCGGATGCAAAATGGAAAATTGTAATTTTCCACAGTGACATCTACGGATCCGGTCAGCCGCATGCAGATACCGATGCTTCCACAAACAGGATTATCTTTGCACCGCTGATGGATGAATTTGATATTGATGTCTGCCTGACAGGTCATGATCATACTTTCTCACGAAGCTATCAGGTAGAAGATGGAAATGTAATTGATTATGATACTTCTGACGGAACAGTGACAGATCCGGAAGGAACCATGTAT
>CAVAFS010000235.1:0-2693 GCA_963587975.1 Bulleidia sp.
CCACGTACACATTTACTATCAATACACAAAAATGAATGACCACCTTAGATTAAAAGTAGAAAAAGAAGAATTAAAAAATGCTTCTAAATGCTGAAAATACAGTGTTTAAAAGCATTTTGGGTCGATTGGTTAAAGTGCACAATCGAAAAAGTACCGGAAAAGTTGTAGTTGACATAGTATAAAATGACAGCGTATACTGACGATAACATCAGAAGTCAGATTCGTGCATTTCTAAGCACTGCTATAGAAAATCAGATATTTTATGCATAGTATAATTTCAAATTATAAGTTATTTTCTGTAAGCTCAAAAGAATCTGTAATGCATATCTCATAGTTTTATTCATGCCGTATCGGCAGAGAGATTCAAAGATGATGGAAAGTAAGTGGGTTATTATACAAAAAGAGGAGGACAAAAGATATGGGAAAATCCGATGCTATCGGAAAAGAATTGATGCGTGATAACATGTATTTTGCAGATGCATTTAATGCTGGTTTGTTTGGTGGGGAGGCTCTTATCAATCCAAAAGATCTTGATGATGTTGATCCGGCTGAAATTGAACTGGAAGATCTTGAGATGGGATCCGATGAATTCTGGACAAAGTACAGAGATGTATTAAAAAAGGCGTTGGTAAAAACAGATGGGAAAAATTATTATGTGTTGTTGGGAGTAGAGAATCAGACAGAAATACATACAGCGATGCCCTTACGGTCACTTTTGTATGACACGCTCCGTTACACAAAGCAGGCGGAAGAGGTTGCCACTGGATATCGGAAACAGAGAAAAGAAGGGAATCCACCCAAAATGACCAGAGCAGAGTTCTTATCTGAGTGGAAATACCAGTTGAAGGAGGAAAGGTGAGCATGAGCAGTAAAGCGTTTGATATGGCAGAAGAAAGAGGAAAAACAAAAGGCATGATGGAAAAAGCGGTTGAAACAGTTCAAAATTTAGTCAGAGATTTCGATTTTTCTGTAGAACAGGCATGCAGTGCAGCCAATATTTCTGTAGATGATTACGAAAAGAATAATGAAAAATAATATAGTGTAGATGGCGTCACGAAGTGCGTGGTGGCTTAAAAATTTGCAAAATTTACTGTGTAGATTAAGACCTTCAGCAATTTTTATTCGAGGAGCGATTGTTAGCGACTGAGTCAAAATTGCTGGAGGTCTCTTAAAAACTAACGTAGTAAATTTTTAATTCACTTAAAACAAGATTTATATCGTCAATTCCTGCATCAGTTTCGGTACCGTGGTAATCTCCTGAATTTCTCCAACCCGGGAACCGCAGAAAATCAGTCCATTATCCAGATCACCAACAACGGCATTGATCAGCGCCTGTGTGATGCAGTAAGATGCGGCAGCCGGATTGCAGGCCTTCAGGCAGTTAAAACAATGGGAGATTTTGTCCGGTGCAGCAAGCATTCGCTCGATAAACGCATTTTTGATGGCACGTCCCGGCATTCCTACCGGACTTTTAATGATGACGACATCTTCTTCTGAGGCATTTACATAAGCCTGTTTGTAAGCGTCGCTGGCATCGCATTCTTCGGTTGCCACGAAACGTGTGGCTGCCTGAATGCCATCTGCACCAAGTTCCATTACATGGGCCGCGTCTTCCGCGGTAAACATGCCTCCGGCAACAAATACCGGAATGGTAGTCTGATATTTTTCTTCGTAGGTCTGCTTCAATGCAATAATGTTTCGAATTTCAGTATCATAATCCAGAGCTGGAATATCGTCTAACTGCTCTCTGGAAAAACCGAGATGTCCGCCGGCCAGTGGTCCTTCAATGACCAGAAAATCAGCGGTGCGGTGATATTTCCTATCCCAGAATTTTAAAATAACATTTGCAGATTTTGTGCTGGATACGATAGGTGCCAGAGCCACGTCATATCCTTCTGCAAATTTTGGCAGATCTGTCGGCAGTCCGGCACCGGAAATAATGGCGTCCACGCCTGCGGAACAGGCTGTTTTGACATAGGTTTCATATAACTGGGTAACAGCCATGATGTTGACAGCGACCATGCCGTTTCCACCAGCGATTTCTTTTGCTTTTTTGATCTGCTCCGGCAGAACTCTCAAATTCGTTTCTTCCGGATGCTTCGTAAAGTCTGGATCGTCATAGCCAATCTGAGCGGTGGAGAGGACACCCATACCTCCTTCTTTTGCAACGGCTCCTGCCAAGCGGCAGCGGCTGACACCGATTCCCATACCTCCCTGAATGATCGGGAGCTTTAAAAACTTATCTTTCAGATGCAGAGATTTCATTAATTTCATAATACGGTTCTCGCTTTCTATACAATTTCTTTTTTTTATAAAAAATTTGTTCATGTCGATGCAATCTCGATGAAAAGAGATTGTACGACATGTTATATAATTATATTGTTTGGTGGTTAAAATATTTGAAAATCAAAATAATATTACACCACAAAAATACACAAGTCAATATAAAAAGTGTGAAAAACGAGTATAAGTAGTATTTGATACCACATGCGTACATGCTTGCTATTTTGTGTGAAATGGTAGTTTTATATGAATATACCCAAAATTTATTTTGGCCTTCTGGCTAACAATCGCTCATCAAGAAAAAATAAATTGGGGGTACAATTTACATTTTGATGTTATAGTTTCTTTGTGTAAATCAGCGTGCACTGCACAACATTGCTTTTATCGTAAGTGTAGATGTGCACGTGGCA
>CAVAFS010000236.1:0-5927 GCA_963587975.1 Bulleidia sp.
TAAATAATAACAGAAAGCCAAGTTATGCTGACGGAAATTTATCATTGTAAAGATGTATAAAAGAACGATGTCATAAATTTGGTTGAAAGAAAAGAGATGGACAGAAGGAAGTATAGAACTTGCATCTGTTCATCTTTTTTTTATTTCAGTCGAGAAGATTCCTGTTTTTATAAGTGGTGAGTGATAAGAAATATATGTCAGCTTACGCTGCTCAGAATCATGCATCAAAACTCACATGCGTTCGACTTGAATGTGACATGCTGCATAATATGTCGAAATTTTACGATGAGATTTTCTTGAGTGCTGTCATAATTGTGCTACAATTAATGTAACAGTAATAAAGGAGGATTTTATCGTGAAAAAAGTACGATATATGATTTCAGATGCGGCAAATATGATGCAGGTAGAGTCGCATGTGTTACGTTACTGGGAGGAGGAACTGGATCTGGAAGTCCCGCGCAATGAGATGGGACACCGTTACTATACCGAAGAGAATATACAGCAGTTTCGTCAGATCAAGAAATGGAAAGAAGAGGGCTATCAGCTCAAAGCCATCAAAATGATGCTGCACAATGAAAATCCGGACTGCGAAGAATTGTTACATGAAAATACGCCAGGCAGTCATAACGGACAGGCATCTGCAACGCAGAATAACAAAAATACGACAATGTCCGTATCCGGTCAGCTGCCACAGGTAGCGGCAGGTGGACAGGCTCTGCAGACAGAGGCGGCAAAGGACATATCCCGGCTGGAACAGTTTCAACTTATGATGAATGACATTGTGCGAAATGCCATTGCTGAAAATAATCAGGCACTTGGACTTGCCGTTGGTGAGCAGGTGGGAGAAAAAGTCATCAAAGAGATGAATTATCTCATGCGGGAACAGGAAGATGCACAGGAAGACCGCTTCCGAAAACTGGACGAGGCCATCCGAAGTCGTCAGATGCAGAAACGGCACTTGCGACGGGAGAAAAAACAAAAGGTATCGAAAGAGAAAAAATCCCGGGGACGTTTTCGAACCGGGGAAAGCACACTTTAATTTTGGGGATAGCTTAAAAATTTACCATGTTAGGTTTCTATAGGAACACCTGTGATTTTGTCTCAGTCGCTACCAATCGCTCCTTGAGAAAAAATCACAGGAGTTCTTTATTCAGTCAGTGAAATTTGGTGAATTTTTTGCGCCACCCTGCACTTCGTGCCACATGCACATCTACGCTTATGATTAAATCAGTATTATGTCGTGCATGCAAATTTACACTGCAAAAAGGCAAAAGAGACTGCACGGTAAGATTCATATCTAATTTCAAATTGCGTATATATCATGAAATAATAATCGTTGTGCTGTATGTGGGAATACATCGTCAAATCTGAAGATCCATTATTTGACTTATAGTGGAAAATGAGAATTCATGAGTAAGTAATTTCATAGTGTAAATAGCGGAAACGCAGCATCTTTCCTCGGTAAACGATTTAGTGAGAGACTGAGTTTTGCGAGTTTTGCGCGAGTGGAAGGCGACCAGCTTTTATAGGAGTCGAGAACGAGCGCGATAAAACCGAAGCAAAACGAGGGTAACGAACGACTAGTGTCCGGGGAAAGATGCTGCGTTTCCGCATTAATAAAATTAAATTTAAAATCAAATACTTAATTAAAGGTATCCCCCGTCAAACGGTATGATCTGTCCGGTAAGGTACGCGGGTGCCGTGATCAGCTGATACACGAATTCTGCTACTTCTTCCGGCGCCGCGAAGCGTCCGGCCGGAATCTCATTTTCCAGTTCTGCCCGTTCTTCTGCATCAAAGCAGGCATTCATACGGGTATCAATTACTCCGCAGGCCACGGCATTCACCTGAATGTTGCTCGGAGCCAGCTCCTTTGCCAGCGCCTGCGTGAACAGATTCAGGCCGCCTTTGCTGGCTGAGTAAGCCACTTCGCAGGAAGCTCCGGAAAGTCCCCACATAGATGAAATATTAATAATTTTTCCCTCTTTTTTGCTGAGCATGTCGGGAATCGCATATTTACAGCAGGAAAAAACGGAAGTCAGGTTTGTATTGATGACCCGGTTCCAGTCCTGAATCTCCATATCCTGCAAAAGACCGATATGAGAAACACCGGCATTGTTGATCAGTAAATCTACCGTCTCATGCATGGTGTGGATTTCGTCAAACATGGCCTGCACCTGTGCATGATCCGAAATATCGTAAATCAGCGGCGTGCACGGAACCTGATATTTTTCTGCCAAATCAGCGGCATATGTTGTCAGTTCTTCTTTTGAGGAACGGCAGTTGAGAAAAAGCCGTATTCCATGGGAAGCCAGGCATTGTGCAATGGCTTTTCCGATGCCGTGGGAAGCCCCGGTAATCAGTGCTGTTTTCATAAAGTCCTCCAAAAAGTTTTTTGTTTGTGTGAAAGTGATTGTATGTTTGCGTAATTGAACCAATAAAAACATACAAAAAATAGCATATGAAATGCATATATTTCTAATATATGAGTGTAGCATATTTGAAAAAATATGTAAAATCTGACGCAATGTATACAATAGAACAGATTTTATACATAGATGAACGATATTTTGAAACAAACTGTAATGATAAAATTAGTCTGCAAACAAAAGTAGTGTCATACGACATGCAAAAAACAAAAGGAAAGGGAGGACGAAGTTTTGAAATCATTACAAATTGGAGAAGTGGTACGGGAAGCGAGGATCCGTCATGGCCTGACGCAGGAGGATCTGGCAGATGGAATATGTGCGGTGAGCACGGTGTCCAAAATTGAAAATGGTCATCATAATCCGCAAAAGCGGGTGTTTGCCGCTTTGATGGAGCGAATGGGAGAGCGGACCGGGCGGTATGCAATGCTTGTGGGGGCGCAGGAGATGGAAAAAGAGGAACTACGGGAGGAACTGGCACAGTCTGTACGGTGTGGGGATCGTAAAAGTCTGGAACAGCATCTGGAGCAGTACCGTATTTTACCTGGGGAAAAGAAAGCGGATGATCTGCAGTGGATGGAATTGGCGGTGCTGGCTCTTGGCTGGTGGAATGGGTCACCATCGGAGAAGATGGAGGAGGAATTATTGGAACTTTTGTATCTCACGTATCCGGAGTATATGGGAAACTGGGAAGCGCATCGCAGTTACAGTTCCGGTGAAATCCTGATTTTTCAGCTGATGGTTGCATGCAGGGAGCGGGAAATGGAGCATGCCTGGTGTCTGCAGCGGCTGGAGCAGATGAGCAAAGTGCTGGAGCAGAAAGACAGGGAGCAGAACTGGCAGAAGCAGGCACAGATTTCCGTCTGTTATCAGATGGCGGCACTGTGTCTGCTGATGGAAGAGTATCCCGGTTCTGTCAGATATGGTGCGGACGGACTTGCACTGTGCAGACAGACCGGATCGTATCAGGTTGCGCCGATGCTTTTGTCGATTTTTGCAACCGGAATGACAAAACTCGGGGATACGCAGCTGGCAGGACAGGCTGAAGAAATTTCCTGTATGGTAGATGAAATGTTAGCAGTTAAGAAGAAATTGCTGATGTTTATAGATAGTGTATTACAGTAGTTTATAGTTATAAACCATAGCATAAATGGAAAATACGAAAAAAATATGATATTTTGCATATGTAGCATTCACAAATAAAAAAAATGTGCTAAACTAAAGAGAATGCAAAAATTGAAATTAATGTTAAGGAGATTAATATAAGTATGAATATTGTAGTTTTAGCTGGTGGACTCAGCACGGAAAGGGATGTTTCCCTGAATACAGGAGCTATGGTAAGTAAGGCGCTGCGCTCCAAAGGACACAACGTTATTATGCTGGATGTTTTCATGGGTTACCATGAGGAAGAGGAAGATATCACGGGTATTTTTGAACGTGCGGAAGAGGCAAGTGTCGAAGTGGCACAGATCCCGGGAGAAGCTCCGGATATCGTACAGGTAAAGGCAATGAGAAAAGATCAGTCCGACTGTTTCTTTGGACCGAATGTAATTAAGATCTGTCAGGCAGCGGATGCAGTATTTATGGCACTGCATGGTGAGAACGGCGAGAATGGTAAAATCCAGGCAGCCTTTGATCTGTTTGGTATTCAGTATACCGGAAGCCGCTATCTTGGAAGTGCTCTGGCTATGGATAAAGGTATTTCCAAAAAGATGTTTGAGGCAGCAGGCATCCCGACACCGCATGGCATTTCCATGAGCAAAGCACAGCGCGGTGTTCCGTTTGCAGAGACCGGATTAAGCCTTCCATGTGTTGTAAAACCATGCTGCGGCGGTTCAAGTATCGGTGTTACCATCGTTCGTACCGCAGATGAGTACGAAGCTGCTCTGGACGAAGCATTTAAATATGAAGACGAGATCATTATTGAGGATTACATCTGTGGTCGTGAGTTCTCTGTTGGTGTTATCGACATGCAGGCACTTCCTGTCATTGAGATCGCTCCGGTAGAAGGCTTTTATGATTACAAGAACAAATACAAAGCAGGAAGCGCAGTAGAGACCTGTCCGGCTGACATTCCGGAAGAAGTTGCAAAAGAAATGCAGAAACATGCCGTTGCAGTCTGCCGTGAACTTGGTCTGGACGCTTATGCCCGTATGGATTTCCTGTTAAATGACAAAAACGAGATGTTCTGTCTGGAGGCAAATACTCTGCCGGGCATGACAGCAACCAGTCTGTTACCGCAGGAAGCAGCAGTTATCGGCATTCAGTACGAGGATCTGTGTGAGCGTCTGATCCAGATTTCTCAGGAAAAATACGGAGGAAAACATGAATAACACATTGGAACAGATGACACTGGAAAATATTGCCAAAGCATGCGGCGGTACATATGTGGGAGATGATGCGCTGCGTGGCAGCGAGATCACCGGTGCAGTCATTGACAGCCGTCAGGTAGAGCCGGGCTATTTATATATCCCGATCCGCGGAGAGCGTGTAGACGGACATCGTTTTATCCCGGATGTATTTGCAAAAGGTGCCCTGGCCGTTTTATCCGAAGAACCGCTGGAAAATCCGGCAGGACCATACATTCAGGTCGCTTCCAGTGAGCAGGCACTGAAAGACATTGCAGAGTTTTACCGTTCCACACTTGGCATCAAAATTATCGGAATTACCGGAAGTGTTGGAAAAACAAGTACAAAAGAGATGATTTCCGCTGTTTTAAGCCAGAAATACAACGTGCTGAAGACAGAAGGAAACTTTAATAATGAGATTGGTCTGCCGCTGACGATCCTCCGCATCCGCAGAGAACATGAAGTGGCAGTAGTTGAGATGGGAATTTCCGAATTTGGTGAGATGCACCGAATCGCAAAAGTGGCAAAACCTGACATCTGTGTCATGACAAATATCGGACAGTGCCATCTGGAAAATCTCATCGACCGCGACGGTGTGCTTCGTGCAAAATCAGAGATTTTTGACTTTCTGAAACCGGACGGACATATCGTACTGAATGGAAACGATGACAAACTGATCACCGTACAGGAAGTAAAAGGCGTAAAACCGGTATTTTATTATGTAGAAGACGGTACTGCTAAAAAGGCAGATCTGCCGTATGAGATCACTGCAGATGCCATTGAAAATAAAGGACTTCGCGGGCTGAATGCCAACCTGCATTTTCCGGAGGAAGTCTGCCAGATCCATGAGCCGATTCCTGGCGTACATAATGTATACAATGCATGTGCGGCAGCGTGTGTCGGACGGATCATGGGACTGACCAATGAGGAGATCTGTGAGGGTATCGCCCATGCAAAAACCATTGCAGGACGTACAAACCTGATCACATTGGGCGATGTGCTTGTCATTGATGACTGTTATAATGCAAATCCGGTTTCGATGAAAGCATCTCTGGATGTACTGGCACAGGCAGACGGTCGCAAGATCGCGGTTCTTGGTGACATGGGAGAACTTGGAGAAAACGAGCGTGAGATGCATTATGATGTTGGAAAA
>CAVAFS010000237.1:0-14858 GCA_963587975.1 Bulleidia sp.
ATAAAAAATTAACAGAAAGAAGGAAAACAATTATGGCAAACAAAGAATTTAAATTTGTAGACGAATATCAATTTGATGAAGACTTATTAAAGAAAGCATTCGCAGAGGCAAGAGAGATTTATAAAGAACGCGGATTTATGCGTAAGATGGGATATGGAAAAGCCCCAGCGATCACTACCGTTGATATGGCAAAGGCATGGATGTCTGAGGGTCATCCATTTACCTGTAATCATTCCGATGAGGTTTGTGCAGAGGCATTAAAGGTACTTGAAGCAGGAAGAAAAGCAGGTGTTCCGATTTTCCATACTACAACAGGATATGTCGGAGAGGCACAGTGGGATCTGCCGAGATGGGATGAGAAAATTCCGATGAGTACACTTGATATTGACAGTGAGTGGATGGAAATTGATCCAAAACTGAAACCGAGACCAGAAGAGCCGGTTATCCACAAAAAATTCGCTTCCAATTTCTTTGGAACACATCTTGCTCAGACATTGAATTATCTGGGTGTTGATACAGTAATCGTTATGGGAGCTACTGCTTGTGCATGTGTAAGACATACTTGCATGGATTCTACAGGATACGGTTTCAAAACAATCGTTCCAGAGGGAACAATCGGTGATCGTGTTCCAGGTGTTGTAGAGTGGAACCTGTTTGATATTGATGCAAAATTCGGTGATGTTGTTTCGGTTGATGAGGTTGTTAAATATCTGGAAGGAATTGATCCATCTGTATATACAAAACATGCACGTAAATTTGATTAAATGATACAGCACATTTTTTAACAAGTGTAATTGAAAAACAGGTATATAATGATAGATTCAAAAACAACGGGGTTTTCGGCAAAAATAATTGCCGCAAATCCCGTTTTTGTAAGAGAGAGGAAGGAGCAGATCAATATGAAGAGAATGGGCGTTGATGTTGGCGGAACATTTACAGATTTTATATATGTCGATGATAATGGAAAAATCGAAGTGTATAAGACCTCCACGACCCCGCATGATCCATCCATAGGTATGATGGAAGGTATCAATGCAATTTGTGATAAGTTAAATATTCCGCACAATGAAATAGATGAAATTTTCCATGGAACAACAATTGCAACCAATATGGTATTGGAACATAAGGGTGCAAGAGCTGGAATGATCACGACGAAAGGATACCGTGATATTATTCATATTGCAAGACACAAACGGCCAACCAATTTTTCTATTGTGGAGGATATTCCATGGCAGAAGTATCCGGTGTGCAAACGGCGTGATCGTTATGGTGTAACAGAACGTGTCGTTGCTCCCGATGGTGCAGAACTGATTCCTCTTGATGAAGAGGAGGTACGACAGGCAGTTCGGAAAATGAAAGCAGATAAGGTAGAAGCAATTGCGGTATGCTTCCTGTTCTCATTTTTGAATCCGGCTCATGAGCAGCGAGTAAAAGAGATTATTAAGGAAGAATATCCGGATGTATATTTATCTCTTTCCTCCGAGGTACTTCCGCAGTTCAGAGAATATGAGCGTTTCACGACCACTGGTCTGAATGCTTATATCGGACCGACAACCTCCCGTTATATCAAGCAGCTGCAGAAGACATTGAAAGAGCAGGGATATACAGCAAAAGTTCACTTGATGCAGTCATTTGGTGGTGTGGCATCTGCAGACGCTGCGCAGGAAAAACCGGTAAATCTGTTGCTTTCCGGACCAGTCGGAGGTGTGCTTGGAGCAATCTGGACATCAAAATTAACAGATCTTAATAATGTTATCACTCTTGATATTGGTGGTACATCTGCAGATATTTCTGTATTGGCTGATCTGCAGCCAAGTATGAAACATTTGCTGGATACACAGGTTGGCGGTTATGCGGCAATGGTTCCGATGATTGATGTTGGAACAATCGGAGCCGGCGGCGGATCCATGGCATATATTGATGAAGGTGGATTCTTCCGTGTGGGACCGGAAAGTGCCGGCGCAGTTCCGGGACCGGCTTGCTATGACAGGGGCGGTGTGGAACCTACTGTTTCTGATGCAAATATCATTCTTGGCAGATTAGGAACAAAATTGCTTGGCGGCCGTATGGAAATCAAACCGGAACTTGCAGAAAATGCAATTATGGAAAAAATCGGAAAACCACTTGGGAAAGATCTCTATGAGGCTGCACTTGGTATCATCGACATTATGAATAACAACATGATTCAGGAAATTGAAAAAGAGAGTGTCCGCCGCGGATTTGACCCACGTGAATTTGCATTGTTTGCCTGCGGTGGAGCTGGTGCCCTGCATGCGTGTAGCGTAGCACGTGAGCTTGGTATGAAAAATGTGATTGTTCCGCTGAATCCGGGTGCTTTGTGTGCAGTTGGTCTGGTAAATACAGATCTGATGTATGATTTTTCCAAAACCGAGATGCAGTTATCTTCAAAAGCAGATATTACAATGCTTGCCAAAGATTATGAAGTTCTGGAGAAAGAAGCATATGAGCGTCTGATTGAGGATAATATGTCGGAAGATGATATTGTGATCCAACGTGTGGCTGATTGCCGATATGAAGGTCAGGGATATGAGATGCGTGTTCCGGTTATTGGCGGAGAAGTGACACAGGAAACAATCGAACAGATGAAAGAATCGTTCCATGTGGCACATAAAAAGCAGTTTGGCCGTTCTTATCGCCAGGTGGAAGTAGAAATTGTCAGTATCCGTGTGGTTGGAACAGGAAGCATTGAAGATCTTGAACCGATCAAGATTGAAAAAGGCGATGGTCAGACAGAAGCTGCCGTGATCGGTGAAAGACAGGTAACATTTAAAATAAATGGAAAACCGGAACATATGATGACCAAAATTTACGACAGAAGTCTCTTTAAAGCAGGAGATGAAATTGTGGGACCGGCAATTATTAATCAGATGGATACTACCATTGTAATCGAGCCGAATTGTGTCGGACATGTCAATGATTATGGCATTATCGTGGTCGATATTGATCAGACAGAAGAAAATTAAGCACTACTGAATGATAGAAAGGAATGATATAGATGAGTAATATGATCGAAGGATTAAACATACCCAGAGTAGAAGTGGATCCTGTTACATTACAGGTTCTTGGTGGATCATTTAAAATGGTTGCACAGGAAATGGGAAGTGTACTTTACAGAATGTCCTACTCCAGTATTATCCGTGAATCTGAGGATATCGGAGCCGGTATTGTAGATATTGTTGGACGTCAGCTTTGTGAATCCGAAAGTACCCCAATGCATGTTGGTTCGATCGGTGGTAATGTCAAAGGTATTCTGACCAGATGGAAATTAGAAGATATCCATGAAGGGGATGTATTTATCCACAATCATCCATTCTATGGAACTTCACATTCACCGGATATCCATATTTGTATTCCGATTTTTTACGAAGGAAAATTAGTAAGTTTTTCCTGTGTACAGGCGCATTTGCTTGATAATGGTTCTCATACCGCAGGTATGGATGTTGATGCGCGTGATGTGTATGCAGAGACAAGAATCTATTATGCATTAAAACTGTATGACAGAGGAAAATTAAATGATCAGTTATGGCAGATGATCATGGATAATGTACGTACACCGTCCATGAATGCCAACGATCTGAAGGCAATGATTGCTTCTGCAAAACATGGTATCAAACGTTTTACAGAACTTTTGGATAAATATGGTGTACCAGTAGTATTTTCTGCAATTGAAGACTGGATGGATTATTCAGAACGTATGTTGCGAAATGCAATTGCAAAAGTGCCGGATGGAACTTATTATGCAGAAGGCTGGCTGGATAATGATGGAAAACATCTGGATAAAATGTTGAAAGTCTGCACAACAACAACCATTGAAGGCGATCACATTACAATCGATCTGACGGGAAGTGCAGATGAGGTATATACAGCTTTCAATGCATCATTTGAGGGAACTACAATGACTTCTATCAGTTATATCATGCATACATTGTTCCTGGATGATGATATTTATTCACAGTATATTCCGCAGAATGATGGCATGAGACGTCCGGTTACAGTAATTGCACCAAAAGGATGTATCTTTAATCCGAATTTCCCGAGAGCATCATTTTCACGATTTAATCAGGCGAACTTACTAGCCGACTGTGTTATGAGATCTCTGGCAGATGTAATGCCGGATCGGGTATCAGCAGGAACGAGTGCGCATATTCATTTTGTTTCTTACAACGGATTTAATGATGAAAAAGGTGAATACTGGGTATATCTGGAAGTTGATGAAGGCTCTTATGGCGGACGCTGTGGAAAAGATGCCATTGATTCCTGTGATGCATTAGTTGCTAATACACGGAATGTGCCGATTGAAGAAATTGAATGGCATTATCCTCTGCGGGTAGAACGATATGAACTTAATCCGGCAAAAGTGGCACCGGGCAAGTGGCGTGGAGGACTTGGTATCGTTCGAGAAACCCGTTTCCTGCAGGAAGGTACTGTAACCTGTGAGGGTGATCGTCATAAAGAAGCACCGAAAGGAATTTTCGGTGGAAGCGATGGTACTTCTGCAAGCATGACCAAATATACAATTGATGGAAATGCAATCAATCTGGAGTCAAAGCTGTCAGATGAAGAATTTGGCGAAGGCGATGTATTACAGATCTGTACACCGTGTGGTGGCGGATATGGTGATCCGTTTGAACGTGATCCTGAACTGGTATTAGGTGATGTTCTGGATGGATTTACTGATATTGAAGATGCAAAAGTATCTTATGGAGTTGTGATTGATCCAAAGACAGAGAAAGTGGATGAAGCAGCAACAGCAAAATTAAGAGCATAAAAAATAAGAACCGAGGATGGGGAAGCAGTGATGCACCCCATCCTGTTGTTTTATAAGGCGGTGAGCATATGTCAAAAGAAAGTACAAAAAACACTTTAATTTCAGAAGATATTTTGCCTATTACTTCAAAGAAAAGAAGTCTTGGAGGATTGGGGTTTGCAAATATCTGGATTGGAATGGCAATCGTTATTTCTGTATTCAGTTTTGGTGCCAGTGGTATTGATGGCATGAATATTTTGGGGGTAGCTACCGCGACACTTGTTGCAAATATTATTATCGCAGTGGTAGGAAGTCTTACCGGTGATATCGGTGTGGAGCATGGTTTGTCTTTTGCAACCTATCTTCGTGCACCATTCGGACTGGTGGGAGTACATTTGCCGGCGATCGCACGTGGTGTTGTTGCTTCGTGCTGGTTTGGTATTAATACATATATAGGTTCCACTGCAATCAATTATTTTACATTGAATTTATTTGGTATAGATAACTGGTTCTTATGGTTTGTTATTTTCGCTATTGTTCAGATTATCAATACAATGCTTGGAATCAAGGCAATTGACAAATTTGCATCATTTGCAGCACCTTGTATAATTTTAATTACATGCTGGATGTTCTATAAGGTGAATAATATTGCTGTCCTGAATAATATTGAAATCATTGGATATAAACCACCACATCCGACAGCATCCTGTTGGATGGTGACAATGTGTGCAAATATAGGTATGTGGGCAGCCCTGGCCGCTGATATTCCAAATATGACACGAAATCTGAAAGCTCCGGTTAATGAGCGGAACTGGCTCAAGAGAAATAAAAATAACTGGATTCCACAGTTCGCAACTTTGCCTTTGATAGAAACTTTTATTGCAGTAATCGGAGCAATTTCATATCTGACAACTGGAAACTGGAATCCGGTGGAAGTAATTCAGCAGACCGCACAAGGACCGGTACTTCTGATTCTTCTGGTTATGGTAATCCTGGCACAGTGGTCTACCAACACAGCAGCCAATCTGGTGCCACCTGCCATGTGTTTTGCAAACGCGGGTGCACGATGGAAATTGCCATATAAAGTGGCAGTTTTGATTGCCGGATTAATCGGCGTATGTGTTCAACCCTGGAATATTCTGAATCAGTTGTATACATATCTTGGCTATTTCGGATCATTTCTGTCTGCACTAGCAGGCATCATGCTATGCGACTATTATGTGATCCGCCATCGCAGACTGAATGTGCAGGATTTGTATAAGAAAAATGGTCAGTATCGGTATCATGGAGGAGTAAACCTGGTTGGAATGATTGCATGGATTCTTGGTACTGTCGCTGCAAATATTGGTTCGGATTATGGTTATCTGTTTGGACTTCCAACAGCTTTTATCGTATATTTCGTATTGATGAAAGTATGGTATCTGAAGAAATTTCCACAGGCAGAAGTGACATCTGGTTATTCCGATGAATATCTTGGTATTTCTGTCGGCAATGACTGGGTGATTCCGGGATATGAGGAATTTGCCGGCGTAGGCAGAGTATCGGAAAATATCTTGGAAGATGTTGTCGTGAGTCAGTATAATGGCGGGAAAGAATATGAGGCGGCAACAGGTCATAAGCTGATCATAACATTCGGCAGACAGTACGGAAGTCGGGGAAAAGAGCTTGCAGGTATCCTGGCGAAAAAACTGGATCTTCCTATTTATGATGAAGATATGATTAAACTGGCTTCCAGAGAGATGGGAGTAGATGAAGCTGTCGTAAAACAGGAAGATGAAACACATCCGAATGAACTGGTGCATGCGCTGACAGCCGGAGGAATGTTTGCGGCAAAAGAATATGAGGCATCCATCAAAGATGTAATGTTTCAGGTACAGTCACAGATTATCAGGGATCTTGCTGCAAGGTCTTCTTGTATAATAGTAGGACGTTGTTCTAACTATGTGCTGGATCAGGCAAAGGTACCGACATTCGATATTTTTGTTGTGGCGGATACAGAAGAGCGTATCCAACATATCAAAGAGCGTGATCATACTACTTATGAAAAAGCGAAAACATATGTGCGTCAGACGGAAAGACGAAGAGAATCGTATTTCAATTATTATACATCTTATGAGTGGGGAAATCCGCAATATTATGATCTGTGTGTTAATACAAGCAACACAGACATGGAGGAACTGGCTGAGCATATTGCTGGATATATCAATATTTCAAAAAGGAAAAAGGCTGTTGCAGAAGCGTGAAACAACGATGCGAATCTTGTCTCCCTTTGGGTACTTATTATCTAACAGCTTCAAAAATTCAATGTATTCCGTGCTGCTGTGCTTGTCTCTTACAAGAGGAATCGCCTCTCCTGTTTGAAGATCAATTCGAGCTGTCCCGTGAACGCAATCCGTAAATTTTTAGCAAATTGAACAAAAATTATCAAAAAATCATAAAAATGTTTGCTGTCAAACTGTTTGACGGCAAATATTTTTTGCGTTATAATAGCAATGCTTTGGAAAGGAGGAGCGTTATGAAAAAGGATTGCATCGGGAATGATGTTCGGATCCTGTCACATCAGATCCACCGCTGGATCGAAAATTCACCGAATAAAAAGAAGATAAACAGTGTCACAGGTGCCAATGCCTGGATCATTGGATATATTTCAGATAAAACAAAAAATAACGAGGACGTATTTCAGAAAGATCTGGAGAAAAACTTTGAGATTACCCGTTCTACCGCATCGAAGGTGGTCAACCTGATGGTGGAAAAAGGGATGGTAGAGCGCCAGAGTGTGCCATGGGATGCGCGCCTGAAAAAGCTTGTGCTTACCGACAGAGGCAGAGAGATCAACGATCTGATGTTGGAGGAGTTCACGGTCGTGGAGCAGACGCTGTCCAAGGGCTTTTCAGAACAGGAGCTGGAGCAGTTTTTTGATTATATGCATCGTATGCAGAAAAATATGAAAGATGGTTTTTGTAATATAGGTTTAAAAAATAAGAAACAGGAGGAAAGCAAATCGTGAAGATTATTAAAAAGTTAATGGAATCGATACGGGAATATAAAAAGGCGAGTATTCTTACTCCGATTTTTGTAACCGTAGAAGTTGTCATGGAAGTACTGATCCCATTTGTTATGGCGAGTCTGATCGACAAAGGCATTGAAGCCGGAAGTATGTCCGTCATCTGGAAATATGGAATCTTACTTTTAGTACTGGCAATGATCTCACTGGCCTTCGGGTCAATGGCAGGACATCAGGCATCCATCGCATCCTGTGGTCTTGCGCAGAATTTAAGAAAGGATATGTACTATCGGATCCAGAACTTTTCTTTTTCCAATATTGATAAGTTCTCCACCGCAAGTATCGTAACCCGTCTGACAACGGACGTTACAAACGTGCAGAATGCGTATCAGATGATCATCCGTATCGCAGTCCGTGCACCGATCATGATGATTTTTGCAATGGTTATGTCCTTTAGCATTAATGTGAAAATCGCCCTGATTTTCCTTGCAACCATTCCGATTCTTGGATTTATCCTGCTGTGGCTGGCGCAGCATGTACATCCTTATTTTGAGCGTGTATTTAATACATACGATCGTTTGAATGAGGTAGTTCAGGAGAATCTGCATGGTGTCAGAGTGGTAAAATCTTTTATCCGTGAAGATTATGAGGATCAGAAGTTTGGCAAGATTTCCCAACTGATCTACAAGGATTTTGCGAAAGCAGAGAAAATGCTGGCATTTAACATGCCGACAATGATGTGTGCCATCAATGTCTGCCTGCTGGCTGTTGCATGGATCGGCGCAAAGGCAATTATTGTCAGCGGTAACGTGAAAGGCGTAGCCGGCGGTCTGACAACCGGAGAACTGATGAGTCTGTTTACTTATGCAATTCAGATACTGATGTGTCTGATGATGGTTTCCATGGTATTTGTAATGGTTATCATTGCAAGATCCTCTGCAGAGCGTATCGTTGAGATCCTGGAAGAGGAAAGTGATATTCAGAACAAAGAGAATCCGGTGACAGAGGTTGCTGACGGTTCTATCGAATTTGAAAATGTAGAATTTTTCTATGCGAAGAAAGCGGATAAACCGGTACTTGATAACATTAACCTGAAGATCAATTCCGGTGAGACCATCGGTATCATCGGTGGAACGGGTTCTTCCAAATCCAGTCTGGTGCAGCTGATCCCGCGACTGTATGACGTTACTTCCGGTGATGTCAAAGTCGGCGGCGTGGATGTCCGTGATTACGATCTTGAGACACTGCGTGATGCGGTAGCCATGGTACTTCAGAAAAACGTATTATTCTCCGGTACCATTAAGGAAAACCTGCGCTGGGGTAATGAGAAAGCCACAGATGAAGAACTGATCCATGCATGTGAGCTGGCTCAGGCTGATGATTTTGTCCAGACATTCCCGCATAAATACGATACTTATATCGAGCAGGGCGGAAATAACGTTTCCGGTGGACAGAAGCAGCGTCTGTGTATTGCCCGTGCATTGCTGAAGAAACCGAAGATCCTGATCCTGGATGATTCTACCAGTGCGGTAGATACCAAGACAGATGCGCTGATCCGTAAGGCTTTTCTGGAAGAGATTCCAGATACGACCAAGATCATCATTGCGCAGCGTATTTCTTCCGTTCAGGATGCGGACCACATCATTGTTATGGATGATGGAAAGATCAGTGCTTACGGCACACATGATGAATTATTGAAGAGTAGCGATATTTATCGTGAAGTATATGAATCACAGGTGAAAGGAGGAAGTGACGATGAGCAGTAATAACAAAAAACGTATGTCTGCGGCAAAAGATACAAAAGGAACCGTGAAACGTTTGCTTGGTTATCTCGGTGCGTACAAACTCAGATTTATCTTTGTAGTCATCTGTATTGCGATTTCTGCATTCACAGTCGCTTACTCCGCTGTGTTTATTCAGGATCTGATCGATGATTACATTACACCGCTGCTGACACAGTCAACCGTTGATTTTAGCGGACTGAAACTTTATATTATCAAAGTTGCAGTGATCCTGTTTGCCGGTGCGGTAGCAGCTTATCTGTACAACCGTTTTATGGTTGTTATTGGACAGGGAATTCTGAAAAAAATCCGTGATGAGATGTTTTCACACATGCAGAAACTGCCGATTAAATATTTTGATACCCATGCACATGGCGATATCATGAGTCATTATACCAATGATACCGATACTCTGCGCCAGATGATCTCACAGAGTATTCCGCAGCTGATGAACTCTGTTATGACGATTGTGGTTGTATTTATCTCCATGCTGAGTATTAGTTTCTGGCTGACACTGATCGTTGTTGCTTTCGTATTTATTATTCTGAAAGTCATCGGTTCCGTGGCAGGACGAAGCGGAAAATACTTTATCAAACAGCAGGTTTCCCTGGGTGACGTAAACGGTTATGTCGAGGAAATGATCAATGGACAGAAAGTTGTCAAAGTATTCTGCCATGAGGAGCAGGCAAAAGAAGGATTTGATCTGAAAAACGGAGAGCTTTGTGTGAACGCTACAAAGGCAAACTCTTATGCAAACATCCTGATGCCGATTCTGAACAACATCGGATTTATCCTTTACGTTGTTGTTGCAATCGTGGGTGGAGCACTTGGTATCAGCGGTGTGACAAATGTCAGTCTGACAGGTGTCAGCGTGCTGACCCTTGGTGCCATCGCATCTTTCCTGCAGTTATCAAGAAGTTTTGTAAACCCGATCAGTCAGGTTTCCCAGCAGTTAAACTTCGTTGTTATGGCGATTGCCGGTGCAGAGCGTATCTTTGAACTTCTGGATGAGGAAGTAGAAGAGGACGAAGGAAATATCACTCTGGTTCGTGCAAGAAAAGAGGGCGATACTCTGACAGAGTGTGCAGAGCGTACCGGTCACTGGGCATGGAAAGTGCCACCGGCAGATGGAAGCACAGAACTGGTAGAAATGCTTGGACATGTGGAATTTCACGATGTAGATTTCGGTTATGTACCGGAGAAAACAGTTTTACATGATATTACACTGTATGCAGAGCCGGGACAGAAGGTTGCTTTTGTAGGTGCAACCGGAGCAGGTAAGACTACTATTACAAACCTGATCAACCGTTTCTATGATATTCAGAAAGGTACCATCACTTATGACGGACTGGATATCGGACGCATCAAGAAAGCAGACCTGCGTCGTTCCCTTGGCGTGGTACTTCAGGATGTTAACCTGTTTACCGGAACTGTAATGGAAAACATCCGCTACGGTAAACTGGATGCAACCGACGAAGAGTGTATCGCGGCTGCAAAACTGGCAAATGCGGACGGATTTATCCGTATGCTGCCAAACGGTTACGACACCGTACTTTCCGGTGACGGAAGTGGCCTGTCCCAGGGACAGAGACAGCTGATCTCCATTGCCCGTGCGGCAGTTGCAGATCCGCCTGTTATGATTCTGGATGAGGCAACTTCTTCCATCGATACGAGAACAGAGGCAATCGTACAGCGTGGTATGGATGCGCTGATGAAAGGCCGTACCGTATTCGTTATCGCCCATAGACTTTCTACTGTACAGAACTCTGATGTTATCATGGTTCTGGAGCAGGGACATATCATTGAGCGAGGCAGTCATGATAAGCTGATTGAAGAAAAAGGAAAATATTATCAGTTGTATACGGGTGCGTTTGAACTCGAGTAAATCGTTAAATTTGCGAGAGTGATACTTCTTGAACTTTGTTCAAGAAGGGAGCATGTTCAATTTGATACAAATATCAAAATGTCGTTGGTCTTTTAGACTGGCGGCATTTTTTATTATCCGTTATAATGGTGAAAAAGTATTCCAATTACAGGTATGGAAGAAAATAATCAGTAATAAGATTCAAGAACATATAAAGGAGATAAGTAAGCATATGAGATATCCAGAATTTTTGAAAAAGAACGGCTGCATCGGCTTTGTAGCACCATCCTTTGGCTGCAACATTGAACCGTACAAGACAGCTTTTGGACACGCGTTGGATAAGTTTGAAAAAATGGGTTACCGCACAAAACTGGGACCAAACTGTTATGAAGGTTGCGGTATCGGTATTAGCAATACTCCGGAAAAATGCGGACAGGAGCTGATGGAGTATTATTGCAACAACACCAGCGACGTGTTGATTTCCTGTGGCGGTGGTGAATTGATGTGTGAGGATCTGCCCTATGTGGATTTTGAAAAAATCAGAGAAGCAAAACCGAAGTGGTATCTTGGTTATTCGGACAATACAAATATGACATTTCTGCTGACCACACTTTGTGATGTGGCATCTGTCTACGGACCATGTGCAGCAGCGTTTGGTATGGAACCGTGGCACCCGGCAATTCAGGATGCATTTGACGTACTGACTGGAGAAAAACTGACGATCAAGGGATACGATCTGTACGAAAAAGAAGGCTTAAAGGATGAAGAAAACCCATTAGTACCTTACAATGTGACAGAGCCATGCGTCCGCAAAAAAGTGCCGGATGCAGATATCAAAATGGAAGGCCGTCTGATCGGTGGCTGTCTCGATGTACTGACACTGCTTCTTGGTACAAAATATGATAAAGTACAGGAATTTACCGAGCGTTATAAAGAGGACGGAATCATCTGGTTTATCGAAGCCTGTGATCTGAATGTCATGGGAATCCGGAGAGCCTTGTGGCAGATGGAACAGGCCGGATGGTTTGGACATGTCAAAGGTTTTCTGATTGGCCGTCCGTATTGCAATGGAGAGGAATTTTTAGGCTTAGATCAGTATGAGGCTGTGACAGGAATCCTTGGAAAATATAACGTGCCGATCATTATGGATCTGGATATCGGACATATCCCACCGGCGATGCCGCTGATCTGCGGAAGTTATGCGAAAGTGACTTCCGTGGGGAATGATGTGGAAGTGAAGATGGAATTGAAGTAGGGCTGTCGCCCAATACGTCTAAAAAGAAAAGCAAGTCGGAGAGTGAATAAATTCCCTCTCGACTTGTTTTTCTTTTTATCCTACTCGGCTTGTAGCTTAGCCAAAGTATCTCTTAAGTAATCCTTCGAATGCTTTTCCGTGACGAGCCTCATCTTTAGCCATTTCATGAACGGTGTCATGGATTGCATCAAGGTTTGCAGCTTTTGCACGTTTTGCAAGGTCAAATTTTCCTTCTGTTGCGCCGTGCTCAGCGTCTACACGCATCTCAAGGTTTTTCTTTGTGCTGTCTGTTACAACTTCACCAAGTAACTCAGCGAATTTTGCAGCATGCTCAGCCTCTTCGTAAGCTGCTTTCTCCCAGTATAATCCGATTTCCGGATATCCTTCTCTGTGAGCAACTCTAGCCATTGCCAGATACATACCAACCTCAGAGCACTCGCCTTCGAAGTTTGCTCTTAAGTCTGCAAGGATGTCCTCGCTAACGCCCTGTGCAACACCTACTACATGCTCAGCTGCCCATACTTTTTCACCGGACTGCTCTTTGAATTTCTCTGCCGGAGCTTTACAGATTGGACAGACTTCCGGAGCTGCCTCGCCTTCGTAAACATAACCACATACAGTACATACAAATTTTTTCATAATAATTCATTTCCTTTCTCTTGAAATTAGTTTTAATATCATTTTTATTAAAATCAGTTGTCACCAACTGGTTTGTTCAGTTATCATTGTGCTTTTTCTTTTTTTAAACATTCCGGGCAGATACCGTAGAATAAAATGGAATGTCCCTTGATCACACCGTCAAATGTCTGGGCGGCGATCTCATCTACATGATCAATGCTGTTCATTTGTAAATCTATCATGCTGCCACATTCATCACAAAGAAAATGGTTGTGAGGTTCCGGCCGGCCGTCGAAGCGGTCAGGTCCGTTTCCGGTGGGGATCTTCTGAATGTTCCCCAGTTCGGCAAGCAGCGACAGATTGCGGTAAACAGTGGCCAGGCTAAGCTTTGGATATTCTTCCCGGAGATTCATGTAAACAGTCTCTGCGGTGGGATGATCATATCTGGTAGCCAGAAATTGTTCGATTGCATCTCGTTGTTTGCTGTGCTTTAACATTTATTTTCCTTTCAAAAGTGATAATGATTATTGTTGTTGAAATTAATATAGCATGTTGATTCTGATTTGTCAACAAAATTATGAGGAATTTTTAGAAAATTTATTCATACGTTATATAAAGACGTACAGGGAGTAAAACTGTGCCCGGATATCAGAGATTTGTGACGTATTTGTTTTTATATGAAGAGGAAAAAAAGTTGGAGAACTGTGGATTTGCCAAGGTGGAGATTCGACAGGACCAGTGCCGGATACAGCTGCAGGTAAAAGGAATCCGACAAGAAAACGTAGATGTGTATCTGTTGAATCAGAATGTGACGGAGCCGGAAGGAATTTTGCTCGGCTCCATGCAGATGAGAAATGGTGTGGCGGAGCAGACGTTTTTCTGTAACAGTAACCATGTGGGCGAGAGCGAATATCCCATTGGACAGATGCGGGGAATTTATATTCCACTGGAGTATGCGGAATTTGTGGCGAGCCAATGGGATGATGAGGTGACGGTCTGGGGACGGTTCCACCCGTGGAATCCAAAACGTGAAGATGCGGAGTCTGATGTAGCTGGTTCAGGAAAGACGGATAAAGATGAGCAGATTGATTTGAGAGAAGATGCAGATTCGACTGCAGGGAATGAGATTACGGATGCAGGCAGAAATACGAGTGGTATGGAAAAAAATATGGTGCATCAAAATAGTAAGACTGCAGAAATGAAAAAAAGAGAAATGAATCAGGATAGCGAGGCAGCAGAAAAAGAAAAGAGCAGAATAACACAAGAACTTGAAGAACACAGAGAAGAACTTGCTGGTGAACTTCATGCTACCCAGGCTTCTGCCACGATGGCACATCCTCTGCAGGCAAACTGGGCGCAGCAATGGGATCGTTTTACGGCGGCGCATCCGTTGCTCTGTCCTTTTGACGAGGACGATCATGTCTACGCGGTAAAATTAAAGCTGCAGGATTTTACGATATTGCCGAAACGGTATCAGTATCTGGCAAATAATAATTTCCTGCTTCATGGATATTTCAATTATGAAATGATCCTGTTCGGTTATGTGGAGTAAGAAAAATGACGCTGGT
>CAVAFS010000238.1:0-7532 GCA_963587975.1 Bulleidia sp.
GCTGAGGGATGTTCTTACTCCATCATCTTTGCAAACATGCTGGTACCGCTGATCGAGAGATTTACAATCCCGAAACCATTTGGTAAAGGAGGGGAAAAATAATGAACGGAAAAATCATTAAAGACGCCCTGATCCTTTTCCTGATCACAGTTATCGCAGGTCTTGGTCTGGGTGCTGTATATGGCGTTACAAAAGTCCCGATTGAAAAAGCAAATTATAACATTCAGCAGAATGCTTACCGTACTGTATTCCCGGATGCAGATTTTTTCGAGGATATGGACGGATTTGATTCCGCAAAAGCAACAGAAGCAGCTGCAGCTGCAGGATATGCAGATGACACGATTGAGAACTGTGTTGTCGCTGTAGACGCAAGCGGTGCGGAGCTTGGTTATGTTATTTCTGTAACAGACCCGAACAGTTATGGTGGAGATGTTACTTTATCTATCGGTGTTACCGATGATGGTACATTAAACGGATATTCCATCACAACCATCAATGATACTGCCGGACTTGGTATGAAAGCAAAAGAAGATTCTTTCTCTTCTCAGTTTGCAGGCAAACAGGTAGAATCATTTGAAGTTACAAAGACAGGTGCAACATCTGACGACCAGATCGATGCAATCAGTGGTGCTACTATTACATCAAGAGCTGTTACAAGTGCAGTAAACGCAGGTCTGGCTTATTACAGAACACTTGCACAATAACAGGAGGGGAACTTTTAAATGAATAAGTGTATAGAACGTATTGTAAACGGTATCGTGAAAGAGAACCCTACCTTCGTTATGTTGATCGGTATGTGCCCGACCCTGGCTGTTACAACATCAGCTATTAACGGTATTGGTATGGGACTTTCCACGACACTCGTACTTGTATTTTCAAACCTTTTAATTTCACTGCTCCGTAAGATCATTCCGGACAGTGCACGTGTACCGGCATTCATCGTTGTCGTTGCATCTCTGGTAACTATTGTTCAGTTTTTACTGGAAGGTTATGTACCTTCCCTGTATTCAGCACTTGGTATTTACATCCCGCTGATCGTAGTAAACTGTATCATCCTTGGCCGTGCTGAGAGTTATGCTTCCAAAAACCCGGTTCTTCCGTCCATCTTCGATGGTATTGGTATGGGACTTGGATTTACCGTTGGACTGACATGTATCGGTGCAGTTCGTGAGATCCTTGGATCCGGACAGATTTTCGGCTTCCAGCTTCTTCCGTTAGCTGACGCAGCTGCAGGAAAAGCAGGTTATACACCGATTACAATTTTCGTACTTGCTCCTGGTGCATTCTTTGTATTAGCTATGCTGATCGCAATCCAGAATGCGTACCGTGAAGCAAAACGTAAAAAAGGTATTGCAGTGAAAGAAAGAACAGGATGCTTCGATGGTGACTGCGCAGCTTGTACAAGTGGAAGCTGTGAAGGCAAAGTGTTCACTGCAGGAACAGATGAGAAAGAATAAGGAGGAAAGGTTCAGATGAAAGAAGTATTACTTATCGCAATCGGCTCTGCCATTGTAAATAACGTTGTCCTGAGCCAGTTCCTTGGCTTATGTCCGTTTTTCGGTGTATCCAAAAAGGTAAACACTGCAGCCGGAATGGGTGCAGCCGTTATCTTCGTTATTACAATCGCATCCTTTATCACTGGTGTATTAGATAAATTTATTTTACAGCAGTTTGATATTACGTATTTAAGAACAATCGTATTTATTTTAGTTATCGCTGCATTGGTTCAGTTCGTAGAGATGTTTATGAAAAAATCAATGCCGCCACTGTACAACGCACTTGGTATTTATCTGCCGCTGATTACTACAAACTGTGCCGTTCTTGGTGTAGCTTTAAATAACGTTCAGTATGGTTATAATATCGCTGTTGGTACAGTCAATGGTTTTGCAACAGCAGTTGGATTTACCATTTCAATTGTCATCATGGCAGGTATCCGTGAGAAGATCGAGTACAATGATATCCCGACACCTTTCAAAGGCTCTGCGATCATCCTTGTAACAGCAGGTCTGATGTCAATTGCATTTATGGGATTTTCCGGTGTCATTTAGGAGGGTATACAGATGAGTATTTCAGCAATTATTCTTGCCGCTGTTGTAGTCGGCGGAACAGGTATTGTCATTGGTATTATCCTTGGGATTGCCGGTGAGAAATTCAAAGTAGAAGTAGACCCGAAAGAGGAAGAAGTATTAGCAGCTCTTCCGGGAAATAACTGTGGTGGTTGTGGTTTTGCCGGATGTTCCGGCTTGGCTGCAGCGATTGCAAAAGGCGAAGCAGAAGTTGGTTCCTGTCCGGTTGGTGGTGCTCCGGTAGCAGCAAAGATCGGTGCGATCATGGGTCAGGAAGTTGGCGAAGCTGTTCGTGAAGTTGCATTTGTAAAATGTGCAGGAACCTGTGACAATGCAAATGTAGATTATGAGTACTACGGAGTAGAGGACTGCTCCATGATGGCTTTCGTACCAAATGGTGGTCCGAAAAAATGTAATTTCGGATGTCTTGGATTTGGTGAGTGTGTGAAAGCTTGTCCGTTTGATGCAATCCACATCAAAAACGGCGTTGCTGTTGTTGACAAAGAGCAGTGTAAAGCCTGTGGTAAATGTATCAAAGCCTGCCCGAAGAACCTGATCGAACTTGTACCGTATGATGCAAAACATGCAGTACAGTGTAGTTCTCAGGATAAAGGTAAACAGGTTATGACCGCTTGTAAAGTTGGTTGTATTGGATGTAAGATGTGTGAGAGAGTCTGTGAGTCAGGCGCTGTTACCGTTGAGAACAATATCGCACACATTGATCAGACAAAATGTACCGGATGCGGCGCATGTGCTGAGAAGTGTCCGAAGAAGATCATTACAGGCAGAAAAGTTACTGCTTAATAATGGATCGAACTTCATAATAGTTAATAAAAATACTGCCTTGAAAATTCAAGGCAGTATTTTTGTTGACAGAAATCGCTTTACCGATGTATCATAGAACACAAGAGTGTCAAAGATTAGACAGAAGGGTATCTAAGAGTAAAATGAAGCAGACTCTGCAATGATACATAAAGGAGTGTACAAATGAACGTAAACGATTATTTCAAATATAAAAAGAGAGTAGTTGTCAAAATTGGTTCTTCTTCCCTGCAGCATCCGCAGACTGGAAGCATGAATCTGATGAAAATAGAGAAGCTTGTACGGGAACTCTGTGATTTGAGAAACCAGGGCATGGATGTGTGTCTGGTAAGTTCTGGAGCAATTGCAGTTGGGCGTCAGGCCATTGGCCTGCAGAGCCGTCCACAGGATATTTCTACAAAACAGGCCTGTGCGGCAGTAGGACAGGCGCGTCTTATGATGACTTATCAGAGAATGTTTGCGGAGTACAATCAGACAGCAGGACAGATCCTGATGACAAAAGACACAATTCTGGAGGATGAGTCCCGTCAGAATGCACACAATACCTTTGAAGAAATGTTTCGTCTTGGTATTATTCCGGTTGTCAATGAAAACGATACCGTGTCTACTTATGAGATGCATTTTGGTGATAATGATACCCTTTCTGCCATTGTATCTTCACTTGTCGGCGCAGATCTCTTGATTTTGCTGTCTGATATCGACGGGTTATACACCGACGATCCACGGAAAAATCCGGACGCAACGTTGGTAGAGTGTGTGGAAAAAATGAATGAGCATTATGATTCCATGGCAAAGCAGTCTACCGGAAGCGATGTGGGAACCGGTGGAATGGCAACGAAGCTAACGGCTGCACGTATCGCTACGGCATCCGGTACGGATATGATCATTGCCAACGGAAAAGATGTGGGAATCATTCATCAGATTATCAGTGGTGATTTCCGAGGTACTTTGTTCCGGGCACAGAATGACGAAACCTTTGATATTCATTCCTATTTGCAGGAAAACTAGAGAATAAAAAATGTGAGATTTGCTGAAAAATGAAAACTGTCAGGAACAGGACAATTATCAGCAAGTAAATACATTAGAAAGGAACAGGAGGAAAGAAATTATGTCTATGACAGATGAAAAAGTAAAAAGAATTAACGAATTATACCATAAAGCAAAAGCAGAAGGACTGACAGAAGCTGAGAAAAAAGAGCAGGCAGTATTGCGTGAGGAGTATGTAGCTTCTTTCCGTAGAAATCTGCGCAGCCAGTTAAACCAGATCGATATTCAGAATGCAGATGGTTCTGTGGAAAATCTGGGCGAGAAATATGGTAAAAAAGTAATTATTAAGTAAAAAAATTACTGGATGATAAGCAGAAAAAAGCAGATACAGAGTATGGGCTAAATATCAATCAGTAAAAAAGAAAATCTGTTATTTTTCAGTGAAATAAAAGCTGTAACGGGAGAAGTTATGATAGCAACGAAAATATCATGCTTCTTCTTGTTACAGCTTTTTCTGTATAGCAGCCAGAATATCCGGCAGTGAAGTACCTTCTGTTGTAAGGGTATAAATCGGTTCATGAATGGAATTCAGATCGTGTGCATCGGAACTGCACAGATGATTGCAGTCTGCCAGGTAAGGATATTGCTGTTGGAGTAGTGACCAGTCAGAATCATTTTTGACTTCCGCACAGGAAAAACGGCTGTCTGGCGGAATAAATCCAAGGTTGCCAAGCAGACTGGTACTCGGTTTATTGATATGTGCCGGAACCATGATACCGTCATACTGGAAAACCAGATCATAGACTGCGTCAAAAGGAATATCCGTGGCGGAAATCAGCAGCCGTTCTTCCCGACCGAGTATCTGGTCCTCCTCGTCACAGATCAGCTGCTCACCGAAAATCACCGGTTTATTCGGAATATCCGGAAGGTGATCGTATACACATTGATCAAAGGACATTGCTGCGTCCAGTGACGGAAAATAGCACAGTACATGCACTTCCTCGGCAGTGGTCAGTTCCATTCCGGGAAGAAATAAAATGCCGTAGGCAGAAGCTGCCCGTGAGATAGCCGGGCAGTTTTTGCAGGAATTATGATCCGTCAGTGCGATCAGGTCCAGCCCAATGACTTTTGCCATTCCAGCGATCATGGCAGGGGTCATATCATTGTCCCCACAGGGGGACAGGCAGGAGTGGAGATGCAGATCATAGGTCAGTGTTTTCATGTAATTTTTTGTAAACATCCAGAGCGGTTGTGAAAATAGAATCCGGGGTACGAAGTACGTTAATATTTTCACTCACTGCCTTTAATTTCATATTTTCATCTACAGAGACATTGTGACAGAGAATGACACAGGCACATTCTGTCAGGGATGCTACGGCCAGAGTGTTCATATTACTCATAACCGTGCACCATGCGCTGGACGCCGGTGCATTTCCCATGGCGATGCTCAGCAGGTCACAGCAGTAAGGCTCCGTGATCACAGCTTCCGGATTGCCCATATGAATGACTTCAAGGTTTGCATTGCTTTGTTCTAACAGTTCTTTAACCGTCATAATTCCTCCTCCTTTTGTTCGTTGTGTTTTTTCCACTGTTCCCGCATCAGATAAATGCAGTCTTCCTTTTTGGCAGAATCTACGCCTTTTACAATATCTTCCGCCAGGGCTTTACAGGTTGGAGAACCGCAGGAGCCGCAGTCCAGACCGGGCAGTTCTTTTAAGATTTCCTGGCTTTCCATGATTTTTTCCATACTTTCAAAAATATTTGCCCCCAGAGTATAGACCGGCTCATAGGCTACCGGTTCCGTCCAGTGAAAGGTTTCCGGTGATTCTTCTGGCAGATCTGCACAGTGCATGCGAAGCACCGGTTCATATTTGGAAAACTGTTTTACCTTTGCTTTGGCGATATAGGGATTTTCTACCGTGAGTACGCCGCCCACACATCCGGCACTGCAGGCATTTAATTCAACAAATTGCAGCCCTGGGAGAAATTTCTCATCCTCCAGATCCTCCAGTACCCGAATGACATTTTCTATGCCGTCGGCTGCCAGGTAATGATCAGAAATGATGCCATAAGCTTCTCCGCCGCTGATGGCCCAGCCTTTTCCGATGCGGCCGGACAATGTATAGGAAATCGGTTCCTGTATAGCTTCTTTCATATGAGACAGCAGCAGTGGATAAATATCTTTAATGGCAAGTACGGCATCCACATTGCTTTCTTTCATACCCAGCGGATCCTGAATAAAGGTGATCTTGGAAGGGCAGGGAGAAATAAATATGATTCCGATATCAGAAGGTGCCAGTCCTGTTTTCTCCACAGCACGTTTTCTCGCAATAATGGCTGCAGCTTCCATCGGTGGCAGAATCGGCAGAAGATGCGGAATCAAACCCGGAAACCGTACTCGGATCAGACGTTCTACCGTCGGGCAGGCGGTGCTGATCAGCGGATAGAGATCCGGATGTTCACTGATATAATTCCGGGATAGCTCCGAAATGATCTCTGCACCGGCGCTTACTTCAAATACGTCATCAAAACCGGATAAGATCAGGGCATTTAAAATCAGGTTGGTGTCTTTGATATTATTAAACTGGCTGTACAGGGACGGGGCAGGAAGAGCCACCGTGTATTTGTAATTATCCAGAACCTGAATGAAATCCCTTTTGGTATGTTTTGCGTGGTGCGGACAGTGGCGGATGCATTCGCCGCAGTCAATGCAGAATTCATTGATAATATGTGCTTTCCCGTCTCTGACGCGGATTGCCTGTGTGGGACAACGCTTCAGACAGGTAATGCAGCCGGTACATTTATCACTGTCCAGGTATACAGAATGAAAAAAATTATTGATGATCTGACATTCCTTTGTTATATATATTATATAGAAGTTATTTCGTGTTAAAATAGATAGTCATGGTGACGGTAGTTCCAACACCAAGCTGGGTGTCAATCTCCATTTCATCAGAGGAACGTTTCATATTCGGAAGTCCCATTCCTGCACCAAATCCAAGATTCAAAACGTCTTCGTTTGCGGTGGAATAGCCTTCCTGCATGGCAAGTTCCACATCCGGGATTCCAGGTCCGTGATCTTTTAACACCATGGTGATCCGGTCGGGATAAATATCTACGTCAATGACACCGCCGTCGGCATGAATGACCATATTGATCTCACCCTCATACATGGCAATGGCGCAACGTCGGATAACATCGGCATCCAGGTTCATTAATTTTAAAGTCTGCTTCAGGGAACTGCTTGCTTCACCGGCCATGGTAAAATCTTCTCCGTCCACAGTGTATTGATAATGTATACTAGGCATCGTGTCGACTTCCTCCCCGTAATCCTGCGTGATAAAGAATGCCACAGGCATCGAACATAGTGTGCTCTGTGGTCAGAACGGTTATGCCGAGTTCTTCGGCTTTCCGAAGCATTTCTTCCTGCGGCTGTTTCCCACGGACAAACACCAGACAGACAATATCCAGCATTTCGGCGGTCCGAATGACCTGCAGGTTATTCAGCCCGGTCAGAAGCAGCGCATCTTTTTTGATAAAAGCCAGAACATCGCTCATCATGTCGGAACCACAGACGGTTTCGATGGTGTGACCCAGGTCCACATTGGCGGACAGAGGAGTGGCATCCAGCAGGGAAATGATTTGTGAGATTGTCAT
>CAVAFS010000239.1:0-12503 GCA_963587975.1 Bulleidia sp.
CCTTGGAAAGAGCGTATTTCCACAGCAGTTAGAGGGCGTGGATATCGGAGCTTATCTGCTGGTAACTTTTGACGGAGAGGATATGGAATCTCTGGAGGAGATTACCGAAAAAGCTGCAGAAGTTGTTCTGGAGGCAGGCGCCATCGATGTGCTGGTTGCTGATACACCGGCGAAGAAAAAAGATGCCTGGGCAGCAAGAAGTTCTTTCCTCGAAGCAATCGAAGCAGAGACAAAATTGCTGGATGAATGTGATGTGGTCGTTCCGGTAAATCAGATTGCACCGTATCTTACCTTCGTAAAATCACTGGAATCCAATTATGATTTTACCATCAAGAGTTTTGGACATGCAGGTGACGGAAACTTACATATTTATGCATGTGCCAATGACATGGATGAGGCAGAGTTCAAAAAACAGGTTGCTGATTTCATGGATATTATTTACAAAAAGGCAGCAGAGTGCGGCGGCCTGATTTCCGGTGAGCACGGAATCGGTTATGGAAAAATGGATTATCTGGCAGCGTTTGCAGGTGAGACAAGCATGCGCCTGATGAAGGGAATCAAAGAAGTGTTTGATCCGAAGATGATCTTAAATCCGGGTAAGATCTGCTACAAGTTATAGACCGAGCCGGTTTTGCGAGGGATACTTCTTGAAAGAATTTCAAGAAGGGATGTAGAGATAATAGAATACTGAAAAAATTGAGATAAGCTTACTTACTATAAGGAGGAGTCAAAATGGCATATTTAATTTCTGAAGAAGCACAGGATCTGTTACAGGACGTAAAAAATTTCTGCGACAAAGAAGTCGTTGAGCAGTGTAAAGAATACGATGTATCCGGCGAATGGCCGAAAGAGATTTACGATAAAGCAATCGAGCAGGGCTATCAGGCACTGGAAGTTCCGGAGGAGTACGGCGGCCCGGGTTTATCAAGGGTGGATGTGGCAGCACTCATCGAGCAGATGGCAATTGCGGATGCTGGATTTGCAACTACCATTTCCGCCAGCGGACTTGGTATGAAACCGGTACTGATCGCAGGAAGTGAAGCATTAAAACAGCGTGCATGCGATCTGATCCTGGAAGGTGGCTTTGGTGCGTTCTGTCTGACTGAGCCGGGGGCTGGTTCTGATGCAGGCGCAGGCAAGACAACTGCTGTCAAAGACGGTGATGAGTATGTATTGAACGGAAGAAAATGCTTCATCACAAACGGTGGTATTGCTTCATTCTACTGTGTAACAGCCATGACAGACAAGACAAAAGGTGTCAAAGGAATGTCCATGTTCTTCGTAGAAAAAGGAACTCCGGGCTTAAGCACAGGAAAAGAAGAAAACAAAATGGGTATCCGTACGTCCAACACCTGTGATGTTGTTCTCGAGGATGTCAGAATCCCGGCTTCCAACCTGATCGGTGAGGAAGGAAAAGGATTCAATATCGCAATGCAGACACTGGATCAGGCACGTACCTGGATGGGATGCGTGGCAACCGGTATCGCACAGAGAGGCATCAATGAGGCGATTGCATACGGCAAAGAGCGTGTTCAGTTTGGCAAACCAATCATCAAAAATCAGGCATTGAAATTCAAAGTAGCAGATATGGAGATCAAGACAGAGACCGCACGTCAGATGGTAGCACATGCCCTGACAAAAATGGATCTGGGTCTTCCGTATACAAAAGAGTCTGCAATCGCAAAATGTTACGCTTCTGATATCGCAATGGAAGTAGCTTCTGAGGCCATTCAGATGTTCGGCGGATATGGCTACAGCCGCGAGTATCCGGTAGAAAAACTGTTGAGAGATGCCAAGATCTTCCAGATTTTTGAGGGAACAAACGAAGTACAGAGAATCGTTATCTCAAACAGTATCATTGGCAAGTAAGCTATCCCTTATCTAACAATATATGTATTCCGCTGATGGACATTTTTTGAAAGTTGGCGGAATACAGACAAAAAAATAATCAGGAGAAATCATTATGGAAATATTAGTTTGCATCAAACAGGTTCCGGACGATTCTGTGGAAATATCTTTGGATGAAACCACAGGAAAACCGGCACTGGACGGGGTAACACCTGTCGTAAATGCATTTGATACTTATGCAGAAGAAATGGCAGTACGTCTGAAAGAAGCTGTGGGCGAGAGTGAAGTAACCGTAGTATCCATCGGAGACGACAGTGTGAAAAACTCCTTAAAAAACTGTCTTGCAGTCGGTGCCGACCATGCATATCTTGTAAAAAATGACGAGGCCGAGAAATTGGATGGAGCGGCAGTTGCAAAACTTCTCGCAAAGGCAAAATCAGACATTGAAGCAGCAGAAGGAAAGACATTTGATCTTGTTTTTTGCGGAAAGGAATCCACGGACTATGCGGCAAGTCAGACCGGTTTGCTGCTGGCAGCGGAGTTAAATGTTCCGGCAGTTGCCAATGTGGTAGCGGTAGAAGCTGCAGATGGAAAAGCAACCATCAAACAGGAGACAGAGACCGGATACAATGAGATCGAAGCTTCCCTGCCATGTGTTGTGACGATTCAGAAACCGAATTATGATCCGCGTTATCCGACCATCAAGAGTAAGATGGCAGCCAGAAAGAAACCAATCGGTGAGCTTGAGACCGGAGATGTCCCGGAAAACTCTATGGAAGTCGTAAAAGTATATGCACCGGCAAAACGTCAGGCTGGTGTAAAAATCAAGGCAGAATCCCCGGAAGAGGCTGTTGCTGAGGCAATGAAGCTGATTGCGGATGCCAAGGTATTGTAGGAGGTCGCGGAAATGAGTCTGACAGAAGGAAAAAATATTTTAGTATATGTTGAGACAGTCCAGGGCACTCCGGTGGGACCTGCCCTTGAGATTCTGGCAAAAGCCAAAGAACTGGCAGGTGCAAAAGGCGAAGAAGTGCTTGCCGCTATTCTTGCAGGAGAGCCGGAAGAAGCAGCAAAGACGGCCATTGAAGCTGGTGCAGATCAGGCAGTGACAGTAAAAACAGCAGAAAGCAGACCGGAAGTGCGGGCAGCAATGCTTGCAAAACTGGTTGAAAAATATACACCGTCACTGGTATTGGCAGCAGCCACACAGGAGGGCAAAGATGTTACTCCGCTGCTTGCACAGAAATTTGAGGCAGGCTGTGCCGTTGATGTCATGAATATTGTGGCAGACGGAGATCAGTATGTATTTACCTGCCCGGTTTATGGCGGAAATATTTTAAATGATGTTGTATTGCATACCCAGCCGGCAGTAGCCACCGTCCGCGGCGGTTCTTTTTCCAAATCTCTTGAGGTGGGAAAAGCCGGCAAAATTATAGAAGAAACAGTAGAAATCCCAGAGGAGTCTGTATTTACCAAAATCGCTAACGTGGTAAAAGAAATCAGCGAGGCTGTAAACCTGGAAGATGCAGATGTCATCGTAACCGGCGGCCGTGGTATGGGCAGCAAAGAAAACTTTGCGCTGGTCCAGGAGCTGGCAGATGTCTGCGGCGGTGTCGTAGGTGCTACCAGACCGGCGATTGAAGAAGAGTGGGTGGGACGTTCCCATCAGGTTGGACAGTCCGGCAAGATTGTTGCACCGAAACTTTATATTGCCTGCGGTGTATCCGGTGCCACACAGCATGTGTCCGGTATGATCGGATCCGGTTATATCATTGCCATCAACAAAGACGAAGATGCTCCGATTTTTGATGTGGCAGATGTGGGAATCGTTGGTGATGCCATGAAAGTTCTTCCACTGCTGATCGAGGAGATCAAGAAAATCAAAGAAGCATAAAAACACGAAATTTACTGAATCCTTTTTCTTTTAAAATTACACTTTTAAAATGTTAATCCTAATCCATTTTTATACACATTTTAAAATGATTCCCCTAAGAATCACAAAAAACCGGTGCCCGTTATGGGGTGCCGGTTTTTTCTTCCAACTGTTGTGTATAGATATGCTTGTGTTGTGCCTTTTGCTGGTACATGATCTGGTCAGCCTGTTCGATGATGTCGTTGACGGACAGGTCATTATGAACTGCCGGGATTTCTATGACGCCGAAGCTGAATCCCTTTGGGTATGGCTTTGTTTCTACATGTGCAAAGGCTGTCTGCATGTAGGTGAAGCGTTCTTTTGCCTGTTCTATGGTCCAGCCCTCCATCACCAGACAGAATTCGTCGCCGCCGACACGGGCGAAAATGTCTTCTTTTCGGGTGAAGTTCTGCACGGTTTTTACAAAGTGACAGATATAGCTGTCGCCTTCTACGTGGCCGAAATGATCGTTGATATATTTCAGGTGATTCAGATCGCAGTAGCAGAAGATCAGCGGCTTGTTGTTTTTGAGTAATTCGGTCAGCTGTTCTGTAAGGAAATAACGGTTCCCGATGCCGGTCAGCGGATCCTGATAAGCTTCCGTGATCAGTTTTTCCTTAAAAGAACGTTCCCGTTCCTGCAGCTGATGCGTCATGGTATTGAAGGCCTCGGAAAATTCGCCCAGATAGGAAACAGTCTGGGAGTAGTCACCTTTTGCCACCTGTTTGGCCTGCCAGGTCAGATGATTCAGGTTGGCATGGATATTTTTCAGATTTTCACACAGAAAATTATCCCTGGGTGGAGCCTCTACGGATAGGTTTCCCCGGGAGAGAGCCTCGGAGTAGGCTTTCATCTCAGTGACGGCTTTTTCCAGATATTGAAGTCCCTGGCCGAGCTTTCGGTATGGTTCATCCAGGTCAAAAATATTCAGCGTATTGATTTTGGAGTCGTACAAAATACTGCGCAAATATTCGAAAAGTAATTGACAGTTTTTATCTTCGTTCATAAAAATACTTATCCTTCTGTGTTTATTATGTCTGCGCAGAACCGGCATACACGGTCTCCGGTTGCCCAGCAGTCGATCTCAATGACAGAATACGGCTTTCCTGTATATACAGATAAAATGCCGGAAATAAAGCCTTCATCATAATTGCATACGGTTTCACCAAGTACAGGAAGGCCGGAACAGTCGGCATCTTCGGATACCGTCAGAATGATACGTCCGCTTTCTTCATCGACACTTTCGATACGCAGGACGCCGATCCGTAACTCCTGCATTTTTGCCTGAAGTTCGCTGATAAACTGGTTCATTGGCTGATCTAAATGGAGCATATTGTGGGCGAAATATTCACCGCTGCGCTGTCCTGCTTTGCGAAAAATATCAATCTGTTTTTCTTTGCCAAACTGGGAAAGTAATTCATCTTTGATGGAGTATTCCAGCATGCGGTAGACAAATACCGGAAGAGTATCACCCAGGTTGCTGCGGCTGTTCTCGTCGTACTGCAGATATTGTTCAAAAGAAATTGGTTTCTGATTTTCCGTAAAAACATTGTAATCCATAATAATATGTGCTCCTTTTGAAAAAATAGTACATCTTTTAATAATTTTTTTAATGTTTTAAGTATATCATTTTAAGTTTAAATATGCAAGGAATCCGCCGGATTTTATGGCTGTATATCCGCCGGATTTTATGGCTGTACAGAAGTGGAAAATGAGGAGGTTAGGGAAGAACGAACGGTCGTTGACAAGGTCTTTTTTTCCACGTATGATAAACATAAATAATCTAAAAATCGTATAAGATCAGGGAGATGACAGGGATGGTAATAGATACGTTGTCGATCGCATATTTTCTGGAGGTAGCCCGCTGCCTGAATTTTACAAAGGCGGCAAATGCGCTGTATGTTTCACAGCCGGCCATCAGCAGGAAAGTGGCAGCTCTGGAGAAGGAACTGGGCTGCCCGTTAATCGATCGTACAAGCAAGAGCGTGGTGCTGACACCGGCGGGAAAAGAATTTCAGAAATATTTTACAAAAATGATGTCGGAACTGGATGACATGGTCATCAAGGTGCGTGGAATGAGTCAGGAGAAGGCCGGAAAAGTGAACCTGGGGGTATTCCAGGAATGGGATTTCTCCGAGCAGTTTCGTCCGGTGTTGATGAAGTTTCGGGAGGAGTACCGTCAGATTCAGTTAAATATTGATACGAATCTGGAGAAAAATCTGTTTCGTGGTTTAAAACAGGGACAGTTTGATGTGATTTTCGGAATGCGGGCACAGATTGACAATGCGGTTCGTCAGGGACACCTGCATAATATAAAAATATATGATCTGGTGAGTGTGCAGAAATTGTTACTCTATTCCAGATATAATATACTGGCAGAACGTGAAAATCTGACACCGGCAGATTTTAAAGATCAGACATTATATACGTTCCGGGATGAGGAAGGTCCTGTGGGACTGGGCTCTAATATGCGTTTGATGGAAAAAAGGTATGGATTTAAGCCGCAGTATCATCTGGTCTCCAGCCTGGACGCTATTTTTGTGGCATTGTCAGCAGGGGACGGCTATGCGATCGTGGATCAGATGGTCCGTGTGAAACGAAATCCGGATTTTTCGTATCTGGAGCTGGATGATTATAATACAGTAAGTCTTGCGATTCTGGAAGAAAATGACAGTAGCAGCAACCAGGAATTTGTAAATTACTGCCTGTCTTATTTTCAGAAGGACAATACAAAGTAACAGATTTTAAGATGATAAAAAGTGATGCGTGAGACCAGTTATGATACGGAATCTGTATGGAAAATCTGTCGAAGGAACCCAATATGATACAGAATCTGCATAGATAACATTCATTTCTGATATTAGACAGTAAAAAGCGGTAAATGGTATAATCCAGTCATTGAGAAAGCTTTCTGAAAAACAGCGTACAATACGCAAGTGTTACATTTATGAACGAAACAAGGGAGAAAGACAATGGATTATGCAAAATTAGCAAAAGAGATTCTTGCAGGTGTCGGCGGCCGTGAAAACGTAGAAGGACTGACACACTGCATTACACGTCTGCGTTTTACATTAAAAGACGATTCTAAAGTTCAGACGGAAGAACTGAAAAACCTGAACGGAGTTGTCGGTGTTATCGCAAAAGGCGGACAGCATCAGGTTGTGATCGGAAATGAAGTTGCCAATGTATACAAGGCAATGATGAACCTTCCGGAATTTGCTGGTGGGGCACAGGAAGAAGCACCAAAGGCAGAAGAAAAAAGTGCGGTATCTTCTAATGTAAAAGAAGAGAAAAAACGGAAAAAATTCAGCCTGAATACTGTATTTGATACAATTGCGGGACTTTTTACACCGATTCTTCCGGTTCTGACTGCAGCTGGTATGATTCAGGCCATCCTGATTCTGTTAAAAGTATTCAATCTGGTGGATGCGACAGGATCTACCTATACGGTATTCAACAACATTGCCAATGCAGGATTCTATTTCCTTCCGGTAATGCTTGCATATACAACAGCGAAGAAGTTTGGCGGAAATGCGTTTATCGCGGTTATGCTTGCAGGTGTATTGCTGCATCCGAGTATTTTACAGGTAGATGATCTGACCCTGTTTGGCTTCCATATCCAGCCGGTAAATTATGCATCTTCTGTACTGCCGATCATTCTGATCGTTATTTTCATGTGTTATGTAGAACGTCTGGCTGACAAGATTTCACCGACAGCCATCAAGTTCTTTTCCGTGCCATTGATCACGGTTATTATCACAGCACCGGTTGGCCTGCTGATTCTCGGACCTCTGGGCTATCGTGTCGGTGAAGTCGTTGCACAGGGAATTAACTTCCTTGGAACAAACGCAAGCTGGCTGGCTGTTCCAATCATGGCAGCAGTATATCCGCTGATGGTTATGACCGGTATGCATCATGCATATGCACCGATCGCCTTGGCTTCCGTAGCATCTCTGGGGTACGAAGGTGTTATGGCTCCGGCCGGATTATGTGCAAATATGGCACAGGGTGGTGCGGCATTGGCCGTTGCCTTCCGTACAAAAAACAAAGATGTGAAAGCACTGGCTTCTTCCGGTGGACTGACCTGTATCCTTGGCGTGTCTGAGCCGGTTATGTATGGTATTAGTTTAAAATATAAGACACCGTTTTACGCAACCATGATCGGAGCTGCCGTTGGTGGTCTGATCGCAGGTATCTTTGGTGTCCGTGCGGTAGCAATGGCTTCTCCGGGTCTGGCTTCCATCGCTATTTTCCTTGGAACTACTTTCCTGTGGTCACTGGTTGCCATTGCAGCAGCATTTGTTGTAGGATTTGTTGTTTCATTTATCCTTTACAAAGGAGAATAAAAGGAGATCATTATGTTTAAATTTTTGAAAAAAGGTGCTGAAAAAACAGCAGAAGCGTATGATATTGTATCACCGGTACAGGGCAGCTTTGTTGCCCTGGATCAGGTAAATGACGAAGTATTCTCTTCTGGTATGGTAGGAAAAGGTGCGGCAGTGAATCCGACAGACGGCACCGTGAAAGCACCGGTTGACGGAACCGTTGAGACTGTATTTCCAACCGGCCACGCATATGGACTAAAAAGCCGTGACGGTGTGGAGGTGCTGATCCATATCGGTCTGGATACCGTAGAAATGAACGGAGATGGATTTGCGTCATCCGTAGCGCAGGGAGTGCAGGTGAAGGCGGGCGATGTACTCGGTACATTTTCCACAGAGAAAATCGTGGCAGCCGGCTACGATCCGACAGTTATGGTCGTAGTGACAAATACAGATGATTATGAGGAAGTGACTGCAGTGGCAGAAGGTGCGGTAAACTTCGGTGATCCTCTGATCCATGTGGTAAAAGGAGCATAATCTATGGAACAGTATCAGATTCCGAAAGATTTTGCATGGGGTGGCGCAATTTCTGCCAATCAGGCAGAGGGGGCGTATCAGACAGATGGAAAAGGCCTGTCTGCAGTAGATATTCTTCCGGCCGGAAAAGAGCGCGGTTACGCAATTTTTCATCCGTCAGAAGCATGGAAGAAAGACTATGGTTATTATCCGTCACACGAAGCGATTGATTTTTATCATCATTACAAAGAGGATCTGGCGCTGCTGGCAGAAATGGGAATCAAATGTTTCCGTACATCCATTTCCTGGGCGCGTATTTTTCCAAATGGAGATGATACAAGACCAAATGAGGCGGGGTTACAGTTTTACGATGATCTGTTTGCGGAATGTGAGCGGTATGGCATGGATGTGCTGGTGACCATGAATCATTTTGACACACCGCTGGCACTGATCCGGAAATATGGTGGCTGGTCTGACCGACATGTGCTGGATTGTTTTGTGCGCTATGTCAAAACGATCTGTCGCAGATATCGTGGAAAAGTGAAATACTGGATTCCGGTAAATGAGATCAACATGCTGATGCATGTGCCGTATCTGGGCGGTGGTCTGTTAAAGGATGCGGATCAGCTGACTTTGCAGGAAAAATATCAGGCAGCGCATCATCAGCTGATGGCCAGTGCACTTGCGGTAAAAATCGCAAAACAGGAAGATCCGTCCTGCCAGGTGGGCTGTATGCTTGCCGCAGGCAGTATTTATCCATACAGCTGCCGGCCGGATGACGTGCTTGCGGCTCTTGCATCCGATCATGAGACATACTTTTTTATCGATGTGCAGGTGAGAGGCTATTATCCTTCTTATGCAAAGGCATTGTTCAGGGAAAACGAGATCCGGCTGGAGATGAATCCGGGAGATGAAGAGATCCTGGCAGCACATACGGTAGATTTTATCGCATTTTCCTATTATTCCAGCCGCTGTGTGGCTACAGATGCGGAAGTAACCGGAAAGAAGGCAGAGGGAAACGCATTTTCCGGTGTGCAGAATCCATATCTGGAAACCAGTGACTGGGGCTGGCAGATTGATGCAAAAGGACTTCGCATCACAATGCATCAGCTGTATGACCGTTATCAGAAACCGTTGTTTATTGTAGAAAATGGTCTGGGCGCTGCAGATGAACTGACAGCAGAGAAAACAGTAGAGGACGATTACCGGATCGCTTACCATGAAGCACATTTAAAAGAAATGGTCCGTGGTATTCAGGAAGGTGTTCCGATGCTTGGGTATCTCAGCTGGGGCTGTATCGATCTGATCAGTTCCGGAAGCGGCGAGATGAAAAAACGTTATGGATTTATCTATGTGGATAAAGACAATGACGGAAAGGGAACACTGCGCAGATATAAAAAGAAATCATTTGCATGGTATCAGCATGTGATTGAGACAAACGGAGCAGAATTTTTATAAAATAGATAATTTATTGAGGCAAACTGTCGTGTCAGAGATGGCGCGGCAGTTTTTGTGTGTGCGGAAGGGGTGTTACAGCACGCTTTCTTGTATTCGTTTCCGGGTTTGTAATTTTTGGGGAAATCAGTTAGAATAGAACTGACAAGAAACATAGAAATGGAATAGAGTGATCATGAATTTATTATCATTGGAAAATATTACAAAAGCATATACCGAGCGGGTACTGCTTGATAAAGCGTCTTTTTTCCTGCAGGAAGGAGAAAAAGTCGGAATTATCGGTATCAACGGAACCGGCAAGTCCACGCTTTTAAAAATCGCTGCAGGACTGGAAGAACCGGATGAGGGCAGCTGTACGAAAGCAAATCATGTGGTGATCCGTTTTCTGCCGCAGACACCGGAATTTGATGACACCTGCACTGTCTGGGAGCATGTGGAGAAAAAAATGTCCGAGAGCACACAGTGGGACATGGAAGGAGAAGCCAAAAGCATGCTTCAGACCCTTGGCATTGTCCGTCTGGATCAGAAGATATCGGAGCTTTCCGGTGGTCAGCGCAAACGTCTGGCTCTGGCGGAAATCCTGATGCAGCCATGTGACATTCTAGTGCTGGATGAGCCGACGAACCATTTGGATCACGCCATGGCAGCCTGGCTGGAGGATTATCTGAAACGCTGGAGAGGCAGCCTGATCATGGTAACCCATGACCGTTATTTTCTGGACAGTGTCTCCAATCGGATCGTGGAGATCGACAAAGGAAAAATCTACAGTTACGATACCAATTATTCCGGATTTCTGGAGCTGAAAGCCCAGAGAGAGGAGATGGAAGCTGCAACTGAGCGGAAACGTCAGTCCATCCTGCGGGTAGAGTTAGAGTGGGTAAAACGTGGCGCGAGAGCTCGTTCCACCAAGCAGAAAGCCCGTCTGGAGCGTTATGAGGAGATGAAAAACCAGCATGGTCCTCAGAGTGACGGACAGGTGGCTATGAGCTCCATCACAACCCGTATGGGAAATACGACCATTGAAATTGACGGCATCAGTAAATCCTATGGAAACCATACGTTTATCCGTGATTTTTCTTACATATTTTTGAAAAATGACCGTGTGGGATTTGTGGGAACCAATGGTTGTGGCAAGACCACGTTGATGAAAATGCTGGCGGGCAGAGAAGAGCCGGACAGCGGAACCATCAAAGTGGGGCAGACCATCAAGATCGGTTATTATTCACAGGAGATCGAGACCAGCAAAGAAGCCGGAATTGCCTATATGGATCCAAATATGCGCGTTATTGATTACATTCGAGAGACCGCAGAGTTTGTCCGGACAGAAGATGGACTGATCAGTGCATCTGCCATGCTGGAGCGGTTTTTATTCCCACCGCAGGCGCAGTACAGCCTCATCGGAAAACTTTCCGGTGGTGAGCGCAGACGTCTGAACCTGCTTCGTGTATTGATGGAGTCACCAAACGTATTGATCCTGGATGAGCCGACCAACGATCTGGATATTTCCACACTGACGATTCTGGAGGATTATCTGGATCATTATCAGGGCATTGTGATCATCGTGTCCCATGACCGTTATTTCCTGGATCGTACCGTCAACCGTATTTTTGCCTTTGAGGATGGAGGCGTGTTAAAACAGTACGAAGGCGGTTATACCGATTATGCCCTGAAAGCAGGAGAGGCCGCGCAGTGCAATCTGTCCGTGCAGGACGGAATCGTAACTTTCGGTTCTAATGCAGGCTCTGCAGCAAATGCAGATGCGTCTGCAGATGGAATTGCCGAGGCCGGTGGCCGCGCAGCGTATGACAACTACCGTGCCAATAGGGAGCGCAAGCTGAAGTTTTCCTATAAGGAAAAGATGGAGTATGAGACTATTGAGCAGGATATTTTAGATTTGGAAGAAAAGCTGGAATCGCTGGATAATGAAATGGTAGCCAATGCCACGAATTCCAAACGGCTGTCAGAACTGGCAGCGGAGCGGGAACAGACAGAAGCAGATCTGGAACATAAAATGGAGCGATGGGAATATTTGGAAGAACTTGCAGAAAAAATCAATGCGCAAAATGGGAATTAAGTATTAAATTTACCGTGGTGGGAAAGTGGTTTCTATAAAAGAACGAATCCATCAGAGGTATATCAGCTGTGAAAAGCAGATTAGGTAATAGGTGTAGAAAGCAGGTGTAAGTTATGAAACAGAAAGTAAAGTATAAGGGAATTATGTTTATCGTATTGTCGGCGCTTTGCTTTGCGTTTATGAATATGTTTGTACGAATGGCAGGAGATCTGCCCTCCGTACAGAAAAGTTTTTTCCGAAATCTTGTAGCGTTTATCATTGCGCTGGCGATGATGGTACGACATAAAGAAACATTTCAGGTGGAAAAAGGAAACTGGAAGTTTATGCTTCTGAGAGCAACATTCGGAACACTGGGAATTTTGTGTAACTTCTATGC